>CALJUC010000181.1 GCA_937975585.1 uncultured Moraxella sp.
GCGAAGACACTCTTTCCCTACACGACGCTCTTCCGATCTGTAGTGACTAAGTTGTGCGAACGCTTAATCGCTGAGGGTGTGCCAGCGTTGCATTTTTATAGTATGAACCAAGTTCAACCGAACAAAGACTTGATTAAGGCATTAGGCTTAATTGATTAATTTTGAATAAGTTTTCGCCCAATAAAAAAAGCTGATACAATCTATCAGCTTTTTTTACATTTAAGGAATACTATGTCAACATTATGGCTTCCCTGCACCCAGATGCAAACTTTGGAACAAACTCCGGCTTTGGAATTGGTGAAAGGTCAAGGGAGTTTGCTGTTTGATAAGCAAGGCAAGCCGTACTTAGACATGATTAGTTCTTGGTGGGTTAATTTACACGGCCACTGCCACCCTTATATCAATGAGCGCATCAAACAACAGCTTGATACGCTAGAGCATACCTTGATTGCAGGCATTGTCCATCCACCCATTCAGCAGTTGGCCGATAAACTGGTTGAAATCACCCCCGCACCGCTCACTAAGGCATTCTTTGCCGATAGTGGCTCGGCTGCGACTGAAGTTGCCTTGAAGATGAGCTTACAATATTGGGAGCAACAAGGCCAACCACAAAAGACCAAGTTTGTGTCACTTGAGCATGGCTATCATGGCGAAACAATTGGAAGCCTGTCTGTGACCGATATTCCGCTTTTTAGCCATCAATATCGCGCGATGCTGGTACAGCAAATTCGTGTACCCTCGCCCGCCGCATTGTTTAAATCACCAGAAATAAGTGTTGCTGAGCATGAAGCTGAATGCTTGACCAAGCTTGAAGCGGTATTGCAAGCACAGGCTGAGCAGATTTGTGCCATTATTATTGAGCCGCTAGTACAAGGTGCTGCAGGCATGGCAATGTACTCCATGGACTATTTGGTCAGCTTAGTCCAACTTGCCAAAACCTTTAATATACATGTGATTTTTGATGAAATCGCAGTCGGCTTTGGGCGTACGGGTCACATGTTTGTGTGTGAGCAACTACAAGCGGTGGACAGTGAGCTGTGTCCAGACTTTGTTTGTTTATCAAAAGGCTTAACCGCAGGTTATTTACCGATGTCTTGCGTGATGACCACCGATGAGGTGTATAACACCTTTGTCGATGAAAATGTCGCCAAGGGATTTTTGCATTCCCATAGCTTTACTGGCAATCCATTGGCAGCAACGGCCGGTCTTGCATCATTAGAACTGTTTGAACAACACCAAATAATCCAAGCCAATCAAACCTTGATTACGGCAATGGCGCAAGGCTTACAAGACTTGGTAGAAAGCGATTTACCGATTATCCTACCTCGTCAAACCGGCATGATTGTAGCCTTCACCTTAGACTTTGCTGAAACGCGCGGCAAAGAGTTAGCCCAGTTCTGTCTACAACAGGGCGTGATGATTCGTCCAATTGGTAATCATGTGTATTTAATACCGCCATATTGCACCACGGTTGAGCAACTAGCGCAGGTATTTGGTAGCCTTACACAAGGGATTAAATTGTTAGCACAAACCACAGCAACCTCATCACCGAGTATCGCATTGGCTTAAACAGCTCATTTGTTTGGTAAATGATGGACTTGCCTATTTGTTTGTCGATTCATCTTCCGCGCATGTTTTATTAACCATGTGACGGATTCAAACAGGCTTTTTTCATCCTATCAATAAGGTAAGTATGTTAAGATAAACATTGTTTAGGTCTTTGAGCTATATTGTCGCTGAGATAATTTTTTCAATCATAGACTTAAGCTGACAGTTTTTATTTTTGTTTTGTCAGGATCACCTATCAGCATGCGACGTTTCTTTTTTGCCAATCCTCAGCAGCTACAGCCCAACACTCATGTTGAATTAACCGATGACATTTATCATCACTGGTGTAAGGTATTGCGCGCTAAGGTGGGCGATGAAGGTATACTGTTTGATGGTACGGGCGGTGAATACCAGGTTACCCTGACTGAGATTGGTAAAAAATCTGCCCAAGTCAAAGTGACAAGTTTTACCCCGATTAATCGCAGCTTACCCTATAACGTGACGATTGGGTTGGTGATGAGCCGTGGCGAACGCATGGATTACGCGGTACAAAAAGCCACTGAATTGGGGGTTAACCAAATTCAACTCTTAACCAGCCAATACAGTGAAGTACGCTTAAAACCTGAGCAAGCAGCGAAAAAAACCGAGCATTGGCAACAAGTAGCGATTGCAGCGTGTGAGCAGTGCGGTCTAAATAACGTACCCCAAATACTACCACCAATGGCATTAAACGCCTGGGTTAATGCCCAAGCGCAACAGATTCAAGCTGACAAACCCGATAATGTGTTATCGCTGGTATTGGCCGTGCCGAATCAATCGGATATGGTTAATGCAACACTCCAGAAGATTGTCGCTGTCATGGCGAATGCAGATACGGATAAGGCTAGCCAACCCCGATTTGATTTATTGATTGGCCCAGAAGGTGGGCTGAGTGAGTCAGAAGTTGAATTAGCCCTGTCGCAAGGGTTTTTGCCTTGGCAGATTGGGGATCGTGTTCTACGAACCGAGACTGCGCCTGTGGTAGCGCTCGCTGCCTTACAAACTATTTTTGCCTTACGTTAGGAGCCAAGGATGAGCTTCCCCTTAATCATGTCACCAGCGCAAGCCCACTCGTTGCTTAAAACCTATGGTTTTTTGGCTGATAGTAACTTCTTGCAGCAGTCAGCCGGGCTATCCTTACGTGACATTTTTGCGACAATTTTATCCAAAATGTCGGAAGGCGTGTTTATTCTCGATTCTAACCTGCGTTATGTGTGTGCGAATGAGCAGTTTTTGCAAATGTCGCAATTAGACCGCGATGCGATTTTGGGACGTTATTTTTCGTATCATCCGATTGCGTCTTTTCCACCTCACTATCATGTGTTGTTTAGCCACATGGAAGACCGATTGCTAAAACACGAACCCGTTGATGAAAAATTTGCCCTCAACACGGTCACCGGTACTGAGGTGTTCGTCCAACTGCAAATATCGTACTACCATGCCAGTGAGGATTGCTTGCCAATTTATATTGGTATTTTGACCAATCTGACAAAGTATCAGCAAATCCATGAGCAGCTCGGTCGTAATCTCAATTACGATAACCTGACAGGATTACAGCACCGCGATACCTTTATTGAGATGACAACCTTTGCCTTACATATGGCATCACAGCACGATCCAGTACCTGAACACGTACTATTACGCATGAATATTGATAAGCTGCAAGCGTTTAATGAAAGCGTGGGGATGGAGATTACCGATGAGCTGATTAAAGCGTTTGTACAACGTATCAAAGACATCGACATCCCAACGGTTACATTGCGCGGTTTTTCACGATTTGGCGGGGATAATTTCGGCCTGCTACTCAGCGTACCAGATATTAAGTTGGCGCATCAGTATTTAGATGCGTTAAGTCATGCATTTGAGTTACCTTTTAATATTGGCGATAATGAGCTATATATCTGCCTATCAGTTGGCGTGTCATCTTATCCCTCATTGGCAAACAACCTTGAATCACTGTTAATTCAGGCTGAGGCTGCGCTCAAACAAGCGCGATTATCTGGACAGGAAGATATTATTTGGTATAAATCACATATTTTGCCATGTCCATTAATCAATAATACCCATCTGAAAAGTGCGTTTAGAAACGCATTAGCCACGTCGCAAATTAAAGCTTTCTTTCAGCCAAAAGTGATGTTTTCACGTCCAGAAGTACCGATGTTTGAAGCCTTGGTACGTTGGGAACATCCAGCGTTAGGCGTCATTAACCCACAGCAATTTTTGGATGAAGTGTTAGAAACACTACCTCATGAATTGTTTGAGGGGATATTTCAGCAATGTATGCAACAGCTAGAAATCTGGCACGCCATGGGGCATATGGCGGTCATTTGTATCAATGTTGATGGACGACAATTACGCTCACCCCGTTTTATGAATTTTATAGAAGCACAATTTTCCAAATGTAGCTGTCTTGCCCAATGTATTGAATTTGAGCTGACTGAAATTAGTGAGTTGATTGAGTATGATGAAACTGCCACAGCACTAAATCGTCTGCATGAAGCCGGTGTTCGCTTAGCCATTGATGACTTTGGTACTGGTTATTCATCCTTAAGTTACTTGGTAAAATACCCGTTTCATATCATCAAATTGGATAAATTATTTATTCAAGGCATCGAAACCGACCCCACCAAGCAAATTTTGGTCAAAGCCGTTATTGCCATGGCACATACACTGGGTATTGAAGTGGTGGCTGAGGGTGTCGAAACCGAAACCGTGCTGGATTTTTTACAATCGCCAGAGGTGAATTGTGATGGGGCACAAGGTTATGTCTATGGCAAACCAATGTCAGCTGCCGAAACCACCGCTTGGTTAGACCAACATTTCAACGGTGACTCGCCAGTCACTAGCCAGTCAATTATCCAAACCGCTAGCTCGGTTTAAACGCTTATCAATCCTAACGCATTGCCTTGAATATTCAATGATTCAGGGCAAAATCCCGCTTTTACAAATACTTTCTAAAAGTCGTTAAACGAAGTATTTATGACCCTTTAGTCATGGCCGTTGCCTTGTAACTTCATCTAATTTTCCCTATCTTTATGCCTATCAGCGCCCCCTATTTGGGTGAATGATGCCTGTCCGTTTTTTAGGTCAGGTATTCATCATAGTTAGGATTTATATTAAGAAAATGTAACCGCTATGGTAAGCAAAAATACACTATCAAGGTAATGACTCAAGGATTTTATTATGCAATATAAAGCACCTATCCGTGATATGAAGTTCGTCATGCACGAGTTACTTAAGTTTGAAGACCATTACAAAACCATTCCAACCTATGTGGATGTCGACCAAGCAACGTTGGATAGTTTTATCGAAGCGGGTGCCGATTTTGCTGAAAATGAACTATCACCATTGAACCGTACTGGTGATGAAGAAGGCTGTACCTTTGACAATGGTAACGTCAAAACGCCAACCGGTTTTAAAGAAGCCTACCAACAATACTGTGAGCTTGGTTTTACCTCATTGTGTGCCGACACCCAATATGATGGCCAAGGCATGCCAATCTCGTTGGGCTCAGTGATTAGTGAAATGATGGGTTCTGCCAACTGGTCATTCTCAATGTACCCAGGTCTATCAGAAGGCGCGATTCGTACCCTAGAGCATCATGGTACTGATGAGCAAAAACAACAATATTTATTAAAACTGGTAAGCGGTGAATGGACAGGTACCATGTGCTTGACCGAAGCGCATGCCGGTTCTGACTTGGGGATTATTCGTACCAAAGCTGAACCAAATGACGACGGCTCATACGCTATCACTGGGCAAAAAATCTTTATCTCTGCTGGTGAACACGATATGGCCGATAATATCGTGCATATCGTATTAGCACGTTTGCCAAATGCCCCACAAGGTACCAAGGGTATTTCGCTATTTATCGTACCGAAATTCAATGTCAATGCTGATGGCTCAATCGGTGAGCGCAATACCGTTAGCTGTGGCTCAATCGAACACAAAATGGGTATCAAGGCCTCAGCGACTGCGGTGTTAAACTTTGACAAAGCCAAAGGTTATCTCATCGCAGAACCAAATAAAGGCTTAAACGCGATGTTCACCTTTATGAATACCGCGCGTATTGGTACAGCGATTCAAGGTCTGACGGCGTCTGAAGTGGCCTTTCAAGGTGGCCTAATGTACGCTAAAGACCGTTTGGCAATGCGTGCACTAAGCGGTGCCAAAGCGCCTGAAAAAGCGGCGGACCCAATCATCGTACACCCAGCGGTACGCAATATGCTACTGACCTGTAAGGCATTTGCCGAAGGTGGTCGCGCGCTAGTGTATTATCTATCGCAGTTTGCCGATGTGGTCGCCAAAGGTGAAAATGTCGATGAGGTTGCTTACGCTGATCAAATGCTATCGCTATTGACCCCAATTGCTAAAGCATTCTTGACAGAAACCGGTTATGAGGCCGCAAACCACGGTGTTCAAGTCTATGGTGGTCACGGCTTTATCCGTGAATGGAGCATGGAACAAAACGTCCGTGATACCCGTATCGCCTGCCTATATGAAGGTACGACCGAGATTCAATCACTTGACCTACTAGGTCGTAAAGTATTGGGCTCACAAGGTAAGATGCTTGCCAACTTTAGCAAAGTGATTTATCAGTTCTGTGAAGAAAATAAAGACAACGATGCGATGGGTCAGTTTGTACGTCCGCTTGCGCGCCTAAACAAAGAATGGGGCGACTTAACTAGCCGTATCGGTATGCAAGCCGTTGACAATCCTGATGCGGTTGGTGCTGCGGCAGTAGACTACATGTATTTTAGTGGCTATGTGACTTTAGCTTACCTATGGGCTCGCATGGCATTGGTCGCACAGCAAGCACTTGAGACCGACACCACAGAAGCTAAGTTTTACTCAGCCAAAATCAAGACTGCACAATTTTACTTTAGCAAATTGTTGCCACGTACCGCGACTTACGTCAAACGTATCGATAGCGGACTTGAGCCATTTATGAGCATGGAAGTAGACGAGTTTCAATTTTAATTACGAAGTTTTATGCTAGAATGGGTTAGTAGGTAGATCGGAAGAGCGTCGTGTAGGGA
>CALJUC010000182.1 GCA_937975585.1 uncultured Moraxella sp.
GTCGGTTGAGTATGCCATTTTGTTATTGTAGCACTTATAGATTTCTTTAACTATATATCGCCCAAACGGCTGACTGTGTTGCTTGTCATACCATATTAAATGGCAAACCCTATGCCGGTGGATTGCCGATGCTAACGCCACTTGGAGCCGTGTACTCTACCAATATTACCCCTGACAAAGAAACCGGCATCGGTGATTATACCTTTGAGCAGTTTAATAATGCCGTCAAGCATGGTATTCGCGCGGATAATAAAGCCTTATACCCAGCGATGCCATACCCCTCGTATCAAATCATGCCGGATGCTGACGTTGCCGCGATGTACGCGTATTTTATGTCGCTACCACCGGTCAAACAAGCCAACAAAGCCAGTGAATTACCACCCGTATTAAATTGGCGTTGGCCATTGGCGTATTGGCAAGTGTTATTCGCGCCAAAACGTGAATTTACCCCGGAACAAAAAGCCCCACTCTTAGTAAAAGGTCAATACTTGGTCGAAGGTCCTGGACACTGTGGTTCGTGTCACACAGGCCGTGGTATTGGTTTCCAAGAACTAACCTTGACCAATGGCGACAACCGTTTCTTGGCAGGCGCGGTCATTGATGGCTGGCGTGCCAAAAGCTTACGCGGTGAAGCGCAAGGCCTAGGTATGTGGAGCCAAGCAGAACTCGTTGAGTTCTTCAAAACTGGACGTACTGACAAAACTGCCGCGTTTGGTGCGATGGCCGATGTGGTAGAGCATAGTACTCAACATTGGACAGACAGTGATTTACAAGCCATGTCTGCGTACTTAAAAACCTTGACCCCAATATCAGGTCGTCCAACCACCTTGCCTGCTAAAGCCGATACCACCACCGCGAAGTTGCTAGATGGTAAATATGAAAATCGTGGTGCGATACTGTATGCAGAATACTGTCAAGTATGTCACCGAGCAGATGGTCGCGGTATCAAACGTATTTTTCCAGCCTTAGCCGGTAATAGTGCGGTCATTGCTGATGATGCAGAATCAGTACTCCAAATTACCATGAATGGTGGTCGTATGCCACTGACACCACATGACCGTATGGCCTTTACCATGCCAGCGTTCCAACGTTTAGGTGATGATGACATCGTACAAGTTAGTAACTTTATCCGTAATAGTTGGGGTAACGAAGCGCGACCAGTGACCATTGATGATGTGGTTGCGATGCGTCAATTCTTGGCCAAAAAACCCGTCACCGCGACTGACTTACCTCAAGATTTGAAAGGTGAAACCGCTGGTAACAAATCGACTGCTTCAGGAGTACGCTAATGAGCCATCAAACAAATAACACCACTGTGAGTCACTTAACATCTTCGTTGAGCTTACAATTAGGCGTCATGTTAGTGATGGGGGTAGCCGTAGTGAGGTGTAGTAAGCCAAAGCCGACCGAATCAAGTCACCCAAGCTATGATATTGTCAAAGTTGACGATGCCAATACCAATGTGGGCAGTTACCAAGTCCCGCAAAACACCGCCATGCAAAATGAGCCAAACTACCAACAAATCTTGTACGGCCAACGTTTATTGGATGATACCAAACGGCTACTACCCAATAACGTGGGTGCAGAT
>CALJUC010000183.1 GCA_937975585.1 uncultured Moraxella sp.
CCGTATGCAGCCTTAGCAGGGCTGTGGTTTCAGCCACTCACCCACGTCACCGAATCTTATATTACCTAACGACTATTTTACAATAGCGTTGTGGGACGGCATTATAGCAAACAACCAAGAAAATGCAAGACTTTTGCACAAAATTATGCAAGAATATTTTTTTTGCGTGTTTATTAGGAAATCGCCATGTCTATGCGCCCCACCGTGCTGTGTTTCTCTGGTCTTGACCCCTCTGGCGGGGCTGGTCTACAAGCAGATATTGAGTCGATTGGTCAAGCGGGCGCGCACGCCGCGATTGCTTGTACGGCAGTGACGGTACAAAGCTCACAGCAGGTATTTGGCTTTGAAGCCTGTTCACCTCAGCTTGTCAAAGCTCAAGCGATGGCGGTATTGGCTGATTTACCTGTCAAAAGTATTAAGTCTGGCATGCTTGGCACCACGGACAATATCGCGATGTTGGCTGAGTTATTTGCCAGTGGCTCGATTGCACAAGGAACACCCTATGTACTCGACCCTGTATTGGTCGCCAACAGTGGTGGTGCTTTAGGCGACAAAACTACCTTGGTCACAGCGTTTGGTCAGTTATTACCGTTTGCCACGCTAGTCACCCCCAATAGCATTGAGCTACGGGATTTGACAGGCATTGATGACTTACACAAAGCGGCGCAGGATTTGATAGCGCGCGGTACCCATGCTGTACTTATCAAAACCTCGCATGACAGCCAAAGTGCCGATATTGACCAGTTTTTATATTATAAAGAGGGACAAGGCAGCAAATTAGCGTATCAAGCGATTTTACCAAGGCTGCCGGGTGAATATCATGGCTCAGGTTGTAGTTTGGCCAGTTTTATCGCGGGGCGGTTGGCGTTAGGCGATGATTTGACCACTGCGGTACAGTTAGCAGATATATGGATACAGCAAGTATTGCGCGCGGCGGATATACCGCACGAAGCTGGTCAACGCATTCCTAAACGCTTTCATTATTTATAAAAAAAGCGCGCATCTTGCTGATACAGCGAATAACATTCATCCTATAGATAAGACGCTAAAGATAAATCGTTTGATAAAAATAGGTTAATACGATGCCTCATCGTACATCACGTATAAATCAAGGATACGAAGTTCTTGCGTTTTAGCTTCTAGCTGCTGCTCAATCGTCGACTCGGCTGATGCTAAGTGTCCAGCGATTTTTGCACGTAACACCGTCAATTCATCAATGGCGTGCAGGATTTCCCGTAATTCCTTTTGGGTAAGATGAACTGTATTATCTAATGGGTGACTGTGTGGCTGATGTGGCATGGCCGATACCTTGATTATTATTCCTATTTTTTAATTGATTAAACTATTGTTTTAAGTGTTTTTTTACAACCTTATTAAATTAAAGAGGATTTGTCTAGTTACCATTGGTTAATTAGCCTGTTCACAGATTAGCCTTGATACGCCCAATATAGTTTCTGTGCGTATCTTTGGCGATTGTTTAATACGTTTTTTCCAACCGAGAATGGCTGAAACTTTTAGATAAAAAACCCGCTTAGCAATGACCAAGCGGGTCTTTTCCTGTTCACTCGTTAGGTTAATGCGGCTTTACCGCAACCAACACACGAATACTATCAGGAATTAACGATAACTGTCCCAAGGCTTGTAAACCCTGCTCTTTTAGGCGCTCAAGGTCACGAATTTCGCTATCACGCACGTTCGGGTTAATCGATTTGAGATACTGTAGGCGCTCAATCTCACGGCTAAAGCGCTGACCAAACACGTTTTGGGCTTGCTCACTCATCGCGCCTAGTTGTTCTTCGGCTAGGCTGACCGCTTGGGCATAGCGCGCTTCAATCACATCAGCACGCGCTTTAATCACTTGACGCGCACGGGTTTTGTCGAGGCGATGGATATGATTGGCAATCGCTTCACTGCTGATTTTTTCGCTAAAGTCTGTGCCTTGCTGGCTTAAGAAAATCCGTACCAACGGCTTTGGCAGATACGCGGTTAGATTGAGTAACTTCGGTGCAATCGCTTCAACACGGAAATTAATCTCGATTAACAGCATGCCTTCTGGCATGGCATTGCTTTGCAACGTTGCGACCGTGGCATTACCAAAGGTACCGCTATTGACCGTCTCAAAGATGCTTTGCATCAATGGATGCTCATAGGTCATAAAGTCCATATCTTCACGCACCAAGGCTTGGTCACGCTCAAAGGTCAAGGTCATACCATCTTCCGGCACATTTAAACCCTGAACTTGTACTTCATCCGATGGATGCAGCATCAATGAACCATCACGCTGACCGCTATAATCCATATTAATCGATGACATAAAGCGCTCAAACAGACGTGGCAAATGATGGGTATCATCAAACTCACGCATGGTATACGCAATTTTGGCCGCAACACGCGGACGGCATGAATTGTACTCTAGCAGACGGTCACGCCCTTCTTGCATGGCTTGTTCTAACATCAAGCGATGCTCACGACCTTTAGCAATCAACTCACTTAATTGCTCATCCGTACCATTGCCTTCAAGAATCGGTTTTAAGTCAACGATAAACTGCTCTTGTACCGTTTGTGCCGTTGGGGAGATTTGGCTAAAGATATTGAGCGCATCATGATACCAGTGGTACAAACGCTCAGTCGCTGTACCCTCGACATAAGGCACATGAATGATAATCTCATGCTGCTGACCAATACGGTCTAAGCGCCCAATACGTTGTTCAAGTGTGTCTGGATTGGCTGGCAAATCGAACAATACCAAATTACTGGCAAACTGGAAGTTGCGCCCTTCTGAGCCAATCTCCGACGCTAACAAAATCTGTGCGCCCTCATGATCCGCAAAATAAGCCGCGGCTTGGTCACGCTCAAGTAAGGTCATTTGCTCGGTAAAGATAGCGGTTTTAATGCCCGCGTGCAAACGCAACACGGCTTCAAGGCTTTCGACAGTCGCACCACTACGGGCAATCAGTAACACTTTTTTGTGCTTTAACTCATGCTTCAGTAAGTCAATCAACCAAGGCACACGTGGGTCTTGTTCCATCCAACTGCCATCTGGTTGCGCCTCTTCACTCCATAACTGCTCACGCAGTTTACCGCGTGTGTGGTAGCTGTCTTGCCAAGATGCCGGTAGCGGCAATGGATAGCCAATCGCAAAACGACCACGAAAACCAGAAATCAACTCGGCAATGCTGTCACGGGTATTACGAAATAACACGCGACCCGTCCCATGATGGTCTAATAATTCATTAATGGCGCGGCCACGACCTTGTTCGTCATCGACGATTTCATGGCCGAGTAGGTTTTCTAATGCACCCTTTTGCTTATCATTGAGTGGCTCATCGCCCAATAACACCTCAGCGACCTTAGCGGTTTGGGCAAAGTTATCTTCGGCATCGATGAATGCATCAAGGTCATTGAAACGGTTTGGGTCAAGTAAGCGCAAGCGGGCAAAGTGGCTTTCTAAGCCTAATTGCTCCGGTGTCGCAGTGAGTAGCAACACGCCCGCCGTTTGCTCAGCAAATTGCTCAACCAACTCATATTTATCATTACCGCCTTGCTCACTGTCCCAATGCAGGTGATGTGCTTCATCCACCACCAACAAGTCAAAACCCGCTTCCAACGCTTTTTCGCGCAAGTCATCATGGTCAAGCAACAAATCAATGCTCGCAATAATCCCTTGCTCGGTGGTAAACGGATTGAGCTCTGGGTCATGCTCTGCAATCGCGGCGGTACGTACCAAGTCAAAAATCGCAAACTCTAGGTTAAAGCGGCGGCGCAGTTCAATCATCCACTGGTATTGCAAGCTGTCCGGCACCAAAATCAACACACGCTCAGCTTTGCCTGTAATCAGTTGTTGGTGGATAATCAACCCCGCTTCAATCGTCTTACCCAAGCCCACTTCATCAGCAAGTAACACGCGGGGTGCAATACGTTTACCCACTTCATGAGCGATATACAACTGATGCTCTAGGATATCAACACGCGCACCCATTAAACCGCGCAATGGATGTCCAGCAAGCAGCGCCTTGGTGTTTAAAATCTCTTGGCGCAATTCGTACCAATCATTTTGGTGAATACGACTGGCTAGCAAACGCTCAAGCGGTTTGGCTAACGTGATATTAGCCGCCAAACGGGTTTCCATAATCGGCTTATCATGCTCAGCAACGTGATACTTGAATACGCCCGCGGTCTGCTCCGCTTCGGTCACCGTGTATTGATTGCCATCTTGGTCATTGATGACATCACCCGCTTTAAATATCACCCGTGACAAGGGTGCTGACTGCTTCGCATATACGCGCGTTTCTTCACTTTGCGGGAATAAAATATGCACACAGCGGTCATCGACGAGTACCACCACGCCCAGTCCCAGCTCGTTTTCGGTATCAGAAAGGTAACGTTGTCCAATGGCAAAATCAGTCATGTAAGTGCAACCAAATGAGAGTTTTTTCAAAAATTTAACATTTTATAATAGCAAAAAAGCGGAATTCAAGGTACCAAAATCGACATATCGGCCAAAAAATCTACGATAAATCGCCCTTTTATCTTGATAGATGCTATAAAACTTCCAAGTTTTGTTCTCGTAGCGCTTGCTTAAGCATCGCGATATTGTACACCGCATGCGCTTTGACCGTATTTTCAAAAAAAATATATAAGGTGTTAAAGTTGCTTTGTTGATTGGCGATACTTTGCGCCCATGCCTGCATCTCGGTCTCGGTATAGCGATAATCATGGCGCTCAGCCGCTGAATGCGCATCCCACCAGTTAGGGTTTTTGCCATGCATACGCAAATAGCCGGTTTGACTGGTCAAAATGAGTCGGCTTAACGGCAACCCCGGCACATTGGGATAATCGACACTACACCAAATAATGCCTTGTTGGGCGAAGCTTTGATACACCTGTGCGGTATGCCAACTTTGATGGCGAAACTCGACCGTCAGCGGTAGACCCGAAAACCAACTGGTCAGTGCCGCCAAGTATTGCCGATTGGCGACCGTACGGTCAAAGCCATGTGGAAACTGTAATAATAGACATGCCAAGGCATCAGCTTCGATAATGCTACCAATCGCCTCAATAAAGGCTTGGGCGGCTTCCGGTGTACCTGTCAAGTTATGGGTAAAATCTTGGTGCAGCTTAATGGCAAATTTGAGCCGTCCCTCAGACTTGGCAAGCATCCCATCAAAGGCTTTTTTGCCAATCGGCGCATAAAAGCTACTATTGATTTCCACAGCGGCATAATGCTTAGCGTACTCGGCCAAAAACTCAGTTTTTTTGGTGCCCTCAGGATACAACGCCACTAGTAAATCCGTATCGCTATAGCCCCCCGTGCCGATATAAATGCTCATGTTGTTCCTTTTTCGCTATGTTTCATTTTTTATTGTTACGCTTATCTTTTATCAATAAATTACGGGTTTTGTTGTATAGGTTGTTCAGTTAGGCTTTCGTTGTTTAATTCGTTACTTTTCTCATTGCTCGGCTCATTTGGCAAATTGGGATTGTTGAGAGCCGTGTTGGGGTTGTTGAGAGCCATAGATACATTCTGTGATGCGTTATTTATGATTGGTGGTGGATTGTGTATTGCTTGGTTATTTACCACTGTATCATTAACGACATTAGCCGCTACTACTTTGTCCGCTGTTTGACGATAGTTATCAATAATTTGTGCTTGGCTAACATTTGGGTCATTAATTACAGTAAAGCTGATACTGGCATTATCGCCACCCGAGAAATAATCCTTAATGGTCAATTGGTCATTTAGTGAAATTCGCATGACCAAGTCATTTTGGTCTTTGACGGTATTTTGGGTAATTTGCTGCTGATCAAAACCATGAAACACCACCTTATCTGCGCCACCATCTGTGTTAATTCCGTCACCTGTGTTAATTAAGGTGTCTTTGCCAAACCCAGGGCTCAGATAATACAAGTCATTACCCTGCCCGCCGATTAAAGTATCATTGCCCTCGCCACCGACTAAGACGTCATTATCCGCGCCACCGTCCAAGCTATCATCCCCCGCGTTACCACCTAACACATCATCACCGGCCAAACCGATAAGTTGGTCGTTATCGCGTCCACCGAGCAAAATATCCTTGCCGCTGTTGCCGATTAGGGTGTCATTGCCGCCACCCCCATACAACAAATCACCGTTACCCATTTTACCTAGTACCGAACCACCCTCGTATTGATTAACCAGTGTGTCATCGCCGGATTCACCATAGTGTTGACTGAGTCGATCCGCCAACGTTTTGGCCATATAGCTATTCCAAACAAAGTCTTTGCCCATAACCGCTTGATAATCTTTACCATAGTTGTCATTGGGGTATTTATTGCCAAGAAATTTTAAGATATTAAATTCATAATAAGTCGGCACAGGAATGTGATACACGCGATTGGCCGACATGGTTTGTTCTTCTGCCTTATTGACCATGCCGCTTGGTATCATGTCTTTGTTGAGGTCACCCAATTGGCTAATTTTTTGCTCAAGTGGTGCTGTCGTGTCGATAATGGTCATGATTTGTGGGGCTAAATCTTTGGGTACACCGACTGGCTGTTGATTTTCCCACACGAAAGGACGCGTAATTTTTTGCTCACCCAGTTCTTGGGCGACTTTAAACTCATAATACAGCGCCTCGCCCTCACCCATCGCGCGCGAATTGGCATAATCTAGCGCATCGGCATAGGAAGTGAGATTGCGCTTTAAGGCCTCTTGGTAATGGCTGCCGCTACTGTGGGTCAGCTCATGGGCAAGCGTTGATAATTTGTCATAGCCTTTTGACAGATAAACATTGACCCCATCAGACCTTGCGCCATTGTCGATTTGCTTAAATTCACCGGTGAATTGGTTGAGTAAGTTGACCAACGTGGGTGATTTTTCGATCGTTTGCTCAATATACTCAAGACTGTAATCCAAGGCTTGTAAGCTCTGTACAATCTGTGGATGAATCACTGCCATGCTTTTTTTCTCACTCATTGGTTACTCACCCTTACTATTACGCTACTGTCACTCAACACGACATTTGCATAAGCTTTTGTTAAGTTTGCTATGCTTTAATATGCTCAACAAGCCTTCTACAACACGTACTACGATAGATGAAGGTTTTAGTGTAGCTAACTTTTTTAATAAGGAATGTTTTTATGCGTAAATCAATTGTACAAGCGCTCGTCATTACTGCTGGTTTAGCCGCAGGTTCAACTGCCTTTGCTGCAGCCAACTGCCAAGCCCACCCAAAATCAGAGCAAATCCCACAAGCCACCTTCGAAAACGCCCTAAAAAAACACGGTTTTGACGTAAAAAAATTCAAAACTGATGGTAACTGCTATGAAATGTATGGCAAAAGCCGTGGCGGTAAAAAAGTCGAAATGTATTTTGACACCAAAGATGGTAGCATCGTCAAAAAAGAAATCGAAGACTAATCTAATCGTTATTTGAATAATTTAAAGGAAAATCCCCATGCAACAGCCAACCACTAACCCATCGACAACCAGCGTACCCGTTTGGGATATTTGGGTTCGTATTACACACTGGGCGGTGGCGTTGGGGATTTTCGCTAATTTATTAATTACCGAAGCTGGTAGCGACATTCATGAGTATGTTGGCTACGCAGTGGCTGCCCTGGTGGTTTCACGTCTTATTTGGGGCTTTGTCGGTACGCGTTATGCTCGCTTTACGGACTTTTTCCCAACCCCTTCTCGTATTAAGGCCCATATTGATGACTTAACCCAACGCCGTTACCAGGGACATCTGGGTCACAACCCATTCGGCGCGTTAATGATGTTTGCGTTGTGGGCGGTGATTTTGGGATTGGGCATCACGGGATATTTACAGACCACCGACCAATTTTGGGGTGACGACACCATTCAAGAGCTTCACGAAATATTGGCCAATAGCATGTATGTATTGGTACCGATTCATGTGATTTCTGCTATCATGATGGGACGTCTACAAAAACAAAACTTGGTAAGGTCAATGATTACTGGTAAAAAAGACGTTACCAATCCCTAACTATAGTCAAAGAAAATGAAAAGTAATACAAGGCAGGCGAGCGAAACTGTACAAGTAATACTGAGAGCGAGCCTAACGAAGTAGTACTTTTATATTTAGCAGACTATATCTAACCGTTTAGCTTTTTATTAAGTCTGAGATAATAACCCCATGAGCCGTATTTTACTGATTGAAGATGATCCTACCATTGCTGATGGTATTATTGCTGGTCTTGGCCAACACCGGATGATGGTTGATTGGTTTAGCGATGCTAAATTGGGTGAAATGGCGATTCATGAAGGCGTTTTTGATGCGGTGTTGTTAGACTTGACGCTACCCCGTGGCGATGGCATGACTATTTTGGCCAATTGGCGCACTGCCAAAATTGATACGCCGGTGCTGATTATCACAGCACGCGATGCGATTGCCAATCGTGTCGCAGGACTCAATGCCGGTGCAGATGACTATTTGGTAAAGCCATTTGCGTTAGATGAGGTAGTCGCGCGTATTCAGGCGTTAATCCGACGCAGTCAAGGTCGCAGTGACCCTGAAATCCGCTATGGTAAGGTCAGTTTTTCACCACAAACTCAACAAGTCAGCTATGACGGACAGCCTGTCGATTTGACCGTTAAAGAAATCGCGGTACTCGAGCACATGCTCGCCCACCCAAAACAAGTACACAGTCGCGCAAGCCTTGAAGACAAGGTCTATGGTTGGCAACAAGATATCGAAAGTAACGCCATCGAAGTGCATATTCATCACCTACGCAAAAAATTGGGCAATGAATTTATCTTGACCAAACGCGGTATCGGCTATTACCTCAATCCTGACTTGGCTTAAGCGTTGCCATGCCCAGTAGCCGCTCTCCTGTCAGTATCCAACGCCAAATATTAACCACGCTATTAATCGGTTTGCCACTGTTGTGGTTGTCATTGACCGGCATTGTCGCTTGGCGGCTTTGGCATGAAATTAGCGAAATCAATGATACTCAAATCACCCAGTTCACCCGATATTTGATTAATACCTCACATAACATTCACGCTGATGCCGATGACAGCGATGAAGAACCTGAAATTTTTCACTTAGAAAATGCCCAACTCGCCGGTGACTTGGGCGAAACAGAAGATGACTACATTGGCTTTGCGATTTGGTCAATGGATGGCAAACTCATTATGGCCGATGACAATGGCCAGCATTTTGCCTTTTTGGGCAACCATGAAGGCTTTTTGCAAGACGAGCATTTAAACCAGTTTAACCAAGCGTTAAATCCCTTTAGCCAACAATGGCGCTTATTCTATGCGCACGATGATGCGTATGGTCGCATTATTGCGGTCGGGCAAAACTACAAAAGCCGCCAAGAGGTATTGTATAAGTCACTAACGGTACAACTTATTCCCGCACTGATAGGTTTGGTGTTATTTTTGGTGTTGGTGTTAATTGCGGTGAAGCGTGGCTTTGCCCCATTAAATCAAGTCAGTACCACACTTGCCAATCGCGAGCCCCTCGATGATAGACCGCTTGATATATCAGTACCCAGTGAAATTCAGCCATTGGTTAAAGCATTGAATGAGTTGTTTATCAAGGTGGCGGACACCCTTGCCCGCGAGCAACGCTTTACCGCCGATGCCTCACATGAGCTACGCAGCCCACTCACTGCGCTAAAGCTACAAGCCGATGTCCTTTCACAGCAAATTTTGCAAAGTGATATGACTGATGAACAAGAGGCTGTACTGTATCAGCATACCGAAAAAATCCGCCAAGGGATTGAACGTGCCGAGCATTTGGTCGAGCAGCTTTTAACACTTGCAAAACTCGCACCACAGCAAGGGTTAAAGCCCGAACACATCACAGCGGTTGATTGGTTAAGCTTATCAGACAATGTACTGTCACAAGTCAACCGACAAGCACGCGAAAAACACAGCCAACTTAAGCGCGATATCCTGCCTGTTGTAGCGTCTGATATTTTGCCGATGCAAGGCAATGCGACCTTGCTTGAGTTATTGCTGCGCAACCTATTGGACAATGCGATTCGCTACACGCCCGCAGGCAGCACCATTACCTTACAACTTGCGCAAGACAGTATCGCCGTTATCGACAATGGTACAGGTGTCGCTGAAGCAGACTTGCAACGCCTGACCGAGCGCTTTTATCGCCCTGCCGGTCAAACCGTGCATGGTAGCGGGCTTGGTTTATCTATCGTCCAACGCATTGCTGAGTTACATGGACTGACGATTCAAGTCGCGAATATCATCGAGCAAGGTCAAATTCATGGCTTTAAGGTGACTTTAACGCGTAACGACCTATTACCGCCATCTAACGCTTAGCCAACTATCTCCCTACCACTAGACGCTAACCGCTGCCATGATCCATAACATAAACAATAACGTGAGTGCCAAAAACTGCGCCGCAGAACCAACGTCCTTGGCCACCTTAGCCAATGGGTGTTTGGCGGTTGATGTGTGGTCAATCGCGGCTTCAATACCGGTATTGAACAGCTCCACCACCACCGAAAAAAAGCTTGCAAACAGCAATACCATTTTCACAGCCAACCCAAACGGCAGAAAGATTAACGCGATTAACAACAGTGCATTTAGCCAGACGACTTGGCGAAACGCAGCTTCATTATAATAGGCTGCAATAAAGCCATCGCGTGAGTAACTTGCCGCTTTAATGATACGAGAAACACCGGTTTTACCTTTGGCTTCAGCAGCATAACCATCCAAATGTTGGTGCAACTTGGCATGTCTTGATTGATTAGGATCAGAATTCATAAGCATAAATATTGGCTAAAATTTGGCTCACTATACCATAATTGTCTTGTGATTCGCTTAAGCCGATAGACGATTTATACGATAACGATGGGTACAATTTTTATCAGACTATTGGTATCTACCAGTCCTCTTTATTGTGATTTAACTCAAAAGGATTTTATAACATACTAGGTCTAGAGAAATTGTCCTTCACTGACAAAAACAAGTTGCCTATGTCAGCTTGCCCAGCTGATTTATCACAAAAAAAACGCCCCTAGACAGGAGCGTTTTTCTTGCAGATGAAATACGCACTTAGATGACGGTCAAACCTTGTTGGATATATAGGTCGTTAGCGGTTGAGGCACCCGCATAAGAGTGATGATAAACATCATACTGGATACCATCAACGGTTTGCGTACCAGTCTTCGCCCATTTGCCCCCACTGGCATCGTTAAGTGACGCACAGTAACTTGGGTCTGTATTCCAGTTGTTAGCACCAATATCAACCTTGCTACCACTTGCGCCAGTAACCATCAAGGCCCCTGAACGTCCTGTATCAGCGACCAAATCACTATAACGTACGTCTAGCACATTGGTACCATCTAATTGAACTTTCTCAATACCATTGATGTTTTTGGTTGAGAAACTCATATCGGTGTAGCAGTAGTATTTGTTATTATCCAAAATCAGGGTATCTTTACCTGCGCCACCATTGACAATGCCATCCATATAGCTACCATGGAAACTGATGGTGTCATTGCCCGCACCAGTTGAGACCGCCGTCTTGCCCGTCATACCATCAAAGCATTGACCCAAATCAATGGTATCTTGACCGCTACCCGTGAATAAGGTTGCGTTGTCCAACAAGCCACCAAGCTGTACGGTATTATTACCATCGCCAAGGTTAACCATGGCTTGACCGACTAGTTTAGCACCGACTTGCAAGACATCATTACCGCTACCGGCCGTAATTTGGCTAGCGTATTCAACAAAGCCGCCAATTTTGATGGTATTGTCACCGTCACCCATATTAACCTTAGCGCTGCCTTCTAAATCGCCACCGATTTTTAGACTGTCGTTATGAGCGCCAAGTTCAATACGGCTAGTGCCAAGGACATAACCATCAACGGTGACATTATCCTGACCATCGCCGCCAAAGACGTACGCGTAGTCACAGCCATTACCTAAATTACCAGTAATACGTAGCGTGTTAATATCCGATGACGTATCTTTACTGGCTGCTTCTTGGTAGTTGTTGGCATAGGTCATGTTACCCGTGCCAAGGTCAATGACCGCACCATCATCAACGGTACCGTACACCAACACATTATCACTACCTGAACCGGTAAAGATGCGACCGCCATCCACACCCCAGCCAGTCAGTTTGCCTTGCGCGTTGCCCCCAATAATAACGCTGTCATTACCGCTTTCAGTCAACACATAGGCTCGCGCATTGGCATTGGTGTTGCAATAGCTTATATCTGAATCTAAGCTACCGCCTACATAATAACGGTCATCACCTTCACCGAGTTTTGCTACCGTGTAAGCGCCTTGGTCTTCACGAATTTGTACCAAATCATTACCCGCTTGGGTATCTAGTTTCCAAACAACGTTGCCGTCATAGTAGTCACGCTCAAAGTCACCGTCATTTGGTGAGATGATCAAGTTACCATTACTGTCAAAGCCTTTATAGCCAATATAGATATTGTCATTAAAGTCAGTGGTTTGATACGCTGAAGTCGCGCCTTTCTTACCATTGGCATCCGCTGGACCAACGTTACCATATAGGTGATAACCAAGATGGTACAAGAACTGTGGCGAGCTATCGAGGCTCACACCGTAGGTAGCTTGCGTGCTTGCATTACCTAAGTTACCTGCCGTATCTGTCAATGTAATGCTAGCTTGGATGGTTTTGTCACCGTCATTAGCCAGTTCTTTACCAGGTACTAAGATACTAAAGTTACCCGCCGCATCGACTATGCCGGTGTAGTTTTGACCATTAACATTTAATGTGACTTTATCACCGGTGGTAAATTCACCTTTCACCACACCAGTAACCGCTACCGTTGTGCCATATTCTTTGGTATCGATAACATTATCAGCAGTGATTGGGGTTAAACTGATTGTTGCGGTTGGTGCGGTCAAATCAGCGATTGGTGCATTTGCTTCAGAAGTTGGCGTGGTATACCCTTTTGCGGTCACCACACTGGTCTGTATATAGCCACCCGGAGCGACTTGGACTGGCAAACCATTGGTCAGCATATCAGCCGTCACCGTATAATCCTTACCATTGACACGAATCGTATCGCCCACATTAGTACCCGCACTTGGCATAATCGTCGCGGTAATCGTACCGTCTTTGCCCACTTCAGCAATGTTGTATACGTTGTCAGCGCCTGTGCTTTCAAAGGTAATCGTCGGGGCTTTTACCATTGCCACGGTATAGGTTGCTTGTGTGGTCGCTGTGCCTGGGTTACCCGCTGCATCGGTTAGTTTAACGGTTGCTTGGATGGTGCTATCTGCATCATTGACCAGCTCAGTTGCTGGGATATTGACGTAGAAGGTGCCACCGGCTTTTACGGTATTTGAATAGGTTTTACCATTGACGACAATGCTTACGATATTGCCAACGGTGTATTCACCGGTGACTTTTCCGGTCACTGGAATGGTTAGACCATATTCAGTGGTGTCAATGGCGTTATCAGCGGTGATTGGGTTTAAGCTGACGGTTGCCGTCGGTGCAATCAAGTCTGCTTGTGGGGCGGTTGAGGTGGTAGGTTGGCTTGCAATGCCATTACTGGTGGTAACGGCTTCTACGGCACTACCTGGGGCGATTTGAACAGCCAAGCCTTTGGTCAGCATATCCGTGGTTACGGTATAATTCGTCCCGTTAACGGTTAGGGTGTCGCCTACTTTTGTGCCTGCGCTTGGCATGATAGTGGCTGTAATCGTACCGTCTTTGCCCACTTCAGCAATGTTGTATACGTTGTCAGCGCCTGTGCTTTCAAAGGTAATAGTTGGGGCTTGTGGTACTAACACTTGGTAGATAGCTTGTGCAGTTGCAATCGATGAGTTACCCGCTGCATCTACTAACTCGACCGTTGCTTGAATCGCATGGTCAGCGTCTTTAACCAATTCGGCTGCTGCGATATCGACACTGAAAGTACCATCAGCCTTAAGCGTTGTATTATAAATTTTACCGTTGATTTCAATAGTAACTTTATTACCTTCAGTATACCCACCGGTGACCTCACCCGTAACAGGAATAATCAAACCGTACTCACTGGTATCAATAATGTCATCAACGGTAATGGAATTAAAAGTAATAATAGTAGCAGATGTGCTGATACCTGTTTGCAATGCCATCGTTGACGTATTTGTGAGAACCTGAGAACCTTCAGGACTTGAGGTCAATTCAGTAAATGTTGTAGCCATAATTAGTGAACTCCTTATCAGACCATCATAAAAATAGTTAGTTGATATAATAATTATTAACCAGTTGGATCATAAAATTTGCTAGTACACATTAGGTGTCATACACGCCCCTCGTAAGGAACGTATAAGATGTAGCTAAAAATCATCTTTCATTATCATCGTCACTTCGTTATCTATAGATAGCTATATAAGTATCAAACTATCGTGTGCTATGCCATCCAAAAAAAGCAACATTGGTTCAAATAAATATTAAACATTTTTCAATTAAAATTATAAATTTATAGAAATAAAGTTGATAAATTTATCTTCTATTTAATTAATCCAAAATAGCTATTTTTATAAAAATCTATTTTATATCAATTCAATATAAATATATTTTCAATAAAAATAGCATTTTAAACAATCTTGGTTAACATTAATAACCAATAAATTACAATAATTTTGTTTAGTAATCAAAATACTAAGGATGAAAGGTATATTATTATGACAAAAGGAGAGTAAATATTTATCGACAATCTACATTGATAAATAGATATAGAAAATGTAATGAGACCGATTTTTTTTAATAATTAAGACAAACTATTTGTTAAATTTTTTAAATTATTGATAAAGAATATTTGATGAAATTCTGCAGAGAACTTAAAACAAACAAGAGAAATAAACCTTAAATGGAGCAATTTTCTGAATAACAGTGATTAATAGAACGCCTAAAACAAAAACCCCCAGTCTTCTGACTGGGGGTTTTTTAATAGGGAGCTGACGATGACCTACTCTCACATGGGCGAACCACACTACC
>CALJUC010000184.1 GCA_937975585.1 uncultured Moraxella sp.
ATCAGGTCTGGCTACCGGCATCACAAGACGATGAGACTGAAGCTGCAATATAAAATTCAACTGGCGCTGTTTTTACTGTTCTGTCTGCCGACGCTGCTTTTTATTGTCGCCACGAATGGCGTAAACGAACATAAATCCAGGCCGCTGGCAAATGCAGTCCTCCAACAGTTGCTGAATTATCACCGGCAAACCATGCAGGCGGATATTCAAGCGGTCATTGATCGTCCCGATATCAAAACACCGCTCCCACCATTACTCAAAGGCTACTGGCACAAGGTTCAAGATGCCTGGCAAGGCACCCGGCGCGTACCCCAACAGGGGTTATATCCCTGCCCGGTTCCCTCCGGGGGCTATATTACCCAGGTGAGTGCACATCTGGTTCAACTCTATTTTTGCCGACAAACAGAATACTCTCGTGAATTATTTTTACTGAATCCAGCACAACTATTACAGCATGACACCGCTACGCCAGATATAAAATTGGCATTAGCCTTTCCAGCTGAAAATATATTATTCAGCGCATTAAACAAGAATGAAGATATCACCACTATTCCAGAAACATTAAGAATGGAATTAAAAAGCAAACCTGCCGGACATTTAGAACATGAGCAATTGCATTATTTCTGGAATACAACCGACATTGGCAATAGTCGTTTATTGTTGAGTTATCAACGTCCGGCAGCCTGGTTACGCTGGATGGTTCCGGGTGCATGGACGCTGTTTTGCATCCTGTTGAGCGTGGTTCTGAGCCATTGGCTGACACGCTTGATCCTGCAACGGCTGGCGTTTTTCAGCCGAGCGGCCGCACTGGTCTCACTCGGCGATTTCTCGTTTCGTCTGCCTGAAGAGCAGCAGGATGAGTTTCACGTTATCAATTTGCTGTTTAACCGCATGCTTGGCGAGATCCAGCGCCAGAAGGCCCATGTGTCGACGCAAAATCGGATGCTGCAGGAGACCAATGCCCGACTTCGCGAGACCCTTGATACGGTGCAGTTGATGCAAGGAGAGCGCTTCGAGCGCGCGCGTATGTTGCTACAAAGTGCGGAGCTTGGCTTACTGCGCCACGCCGTGAGGACACCGCTGACAACACTGCAAGAAGCCCTGACACAGCTAATGCAACTGCAACAGGCACTGGCGACACAAATACAACACCCTGGCCTCAACCGTAGTGAATTGCAAGAGAGCAGCCAGCATCTGCATACATTAGCCACTCTGATGCAGGATCATATCCAGCTGCTGCAACAACATATTTTGCCTGGCAATGCTACCAGTGGACTGGAAATGGGTGAGGCCAGCGAGTTCAGACTGCTGGATTTATTACACAAACTGGCGGCTGATTTTGCTTCACGAATTGACGACGCACAGCACAAGTTATATTTACGCTGTCCGACACAATTGTTTATATATGGTTACTCCCAATAAGTCTGGTTGACTTTATCGATACGCGCAGGATTGCCACCGCCCAACATATTAATCGGCTGTTCACTATTAAGCGCGTTACCCAAGTCATCCATTAACTGCAAAATACCGCTGTTTTTGGTAAACTTTTCGCCAAATTTTGAAAATTGCATAATTGCCCCTTTAATTTTGCTGCAAAATCTGTCTATTATAACAGGCTAGCCGTGACCGCTTGGCAGCATTTTTGCGTTTTTGGCAAGCTGTTAGCCCTGACTTGGCTGATACTGGTGAACGTTAACCGGTTTGTAGACGTTTAGATACAGGATACCCGATGCAACCTCATTTACCCAAAATCAAAGGCTATAGCCATAGTTGGCAAACCACACTGATGGTTATGCTCGTGATGGTGGTTAGCGTGGCACTGTCGCTGTGGTTCTTTTGGCGAAGTCTGTACTTACCTGAGCTACAAAACCATGCCAACTACTTGGCCAATCAGCTATTGATGTTGGACAAAGCCGACAAACAATTTCCCAATCAGCCTGCAGTTCGTGATTGGATTGTCGATGCCTCGCACTTGCAAATGGTGACCAATCCGGCTGAATTTCCAACAGTTGAAGATAAGGCCTTAATTGGGGTGTTTACCGATAGTATGCAGCTTGAGATGGCACAAGTATTGGGTCGCCCAACCACGGTCTACTTTAAATTTAAGCCAATTCCGATGCTGTACGTCCAAGATTCTGCACATCCAGACTATTGGCTACGAGAACCGATTAAATACTATTCGGAATATAGCACCTCAACCATCGTGATGTTCTTGGTCGGTATTCCCTTTGTTGCATTACTAACGATTTGGTTCTTGGTGCGACAGCTCAACCGCCCATTAAAACGCCTGCAAAAAGTTGCTTTAGATTATATCACTTTGGGCCACGCCAGTAATTTGACCACCAATGAAGGCTCAACCGAGATTCGCCAAGTTAACTTGGCCTTTAATCGCCTATTTCACAACTTAAGCCAAACCCAAAAAGAGCGCAATATCATGCTGGCGGGAATTTCGCATGACCTACGCACACCGCTTACTCGGATGCGCTTAACCGCAGAAATGTTACCTGATGAGTTTTTAAAAGATGGCTTGGTCTATGATATTGAGGATATGGATGCGATTTTGGAGCAGTTTATTTCATTTATGAAAGATGGCTCGGATGAAGCGGTACGCCTCACTGACCTCAACGCGATTATTAATGAGATTGTGGTGCAATTCGCCCCCTTGCCGTTCTTGGTTAATGTATCGGCAGATATGCCGCTGATACCCCTACGTCCCCTATCGATTAAACGTATGATTGTGAACTTGGTCAATAACGCCAATCGCTACGGTCAACCGCCGATTCATATCGATGTAGAGTTGATGGTCAGCCAACCAACCATAGAAACTGAAACTGAGGAAACTGACGAAGTGCCTGAGTTATTGTCACAACAGCGTTATCTGTCGATTCGGGTAAGCGATGAGGGTGAAGGGGTTGCAGAAGACCAGCTAGAACGAATTATGCAGCCATTTGAGCGCGGGGAAACGGCGCGTACTACCCAGGGTAGCGGCTTGGGTCTTGCGATTGTTAGCCGAATCGCCCATTTGCACAATGGTAAAGTCATTGCGCAAAATCGCCCAGAAGGTGGTTTAGAAGTTGCTGTCACTATGCCAATTATTGATTAACTAAAAAATCAGTATAAAAAAAGGGCAATAAGCCCCTTTTCCATGTCTAACCACCGTCATACAGCGTTATTTATTTTTACCAATTAATGGTGGTAATTCTTGGCTCACATTGGTTACCGTCACTGGATTGACCAATTCAGCCTTTGCCTTGACCACGCTTTCGCTTGGCTTTTCTTCGCGAATAAAGGTGTAATAACCAAAAGCTAGTACATTGGCCGCCACTAATACAAAAAACAACGCGCGCATAAACATTCCTTTTTACTCAGATGTATCATGTCCAACTGTTGCTAGGCAACTCGTTTGCTACATTGATTATTCTTTATCCATCGGTGGGACATATTTTTCTTCGGTACTTTTTTGGGTCAATTCATCAGCCGCAATACTACCTGCTAACGGGCGCACCGGCCAAGTCATGACAAAGCGCGCACCACCTAAGCTTGGACTTTCATCGACTTTCATTTTACCATTAAACCAAAACGCAATGCGAGATACAATTGATAACCCTAGCCCATAACCACCGGTCGAACGGGTACGACTGTCATCCAGGCGCGCAAATGGGATAAATACCCGTTCACGGTCTTTTTCTGGAATACCCTGTCCATCATCCTCAACACTGACAAAGGCCTCACCTTTTCTGACGCCCGCACTCACGATAATTTTACCTTCGGCATAACGTGTGGCATTACCTGCCAAGTTCTGTAGTACACGATGCAAGTAGCGCTTATCAGCAATCGCCATGGCTTTTTCATCAACGTCACCCGCGACTACCTCAATAGGTTTGCCCAACGCATTGGTTTCTCGGACGATTTGGTCAACCAAATCTTTAAGCTTAATGTCCTCCCAATCCATTTTAGGCGAGCCTTCCTCAAGCTTGGCATAGGTCAAAATCTCATCAATCAATCCATTCAAAGACTCAATATCTTGATCAATATAATCGCGCTGCTCAAATCGAGACTCTTCATCATCCGTATCCGCAAGCATATCCACAGCAAAGCGAATACGTGCCACAGGGGTACGAAGCTCATGCGATACCGCGCGAGTAAGCTCACGTTGCGACTCAATCAAACGGCGGATATGCTCAGTCATACTGTTAAAAGTCGCTGCCAAATGGGCAATCTCATCTTCACCCAATACCTTAACCTTGGTATCAAGTCGGCCTTCACGTACTTTAGTAATACCTGTCTGAATTAATTGTAATTTACGCTCTAATGGGAAGATTAGTGCATATACGCCCAGACTAATTAAAAACATACTAATCAAAGTAATACTGACAATCAAATTCAGCGGGAACCAGTTAAATAGCTGAATAGGGCCTAACTCAACCACGGTGTTCGGAATTTCAGTTGGCGCTAACACACGAATAGAAGAGTTTTCGACACTGCTATTATCACGGAACATGATAACGATATCTTTACGTAATAAACGCGTTCGTTGATCACTATCCAAACCTAACTTATCAATGGTTGATAACGCCAGTTTAAAGGGAAAAAATTGCTGTAATTGCTGTAAGCGTTGTTGTTTTTCTGCCAAGGTACGGTAATAAGACAAATCATCTAATAGTAAGACCCCGACACCTTTAATTTGTTGCTCACTGAGTTTGTCTAGTTTGACATGAAGTACATTATTTTCACCCGAAATCACATGATAAATATCAGCCTCACGCTTTTCATCATCATAACGAACAACAGCTTGTTGGGTCTTTAAGCGGTTAATCTCACTCGTCTTAAAATCTGGTGCATCGGTAGGTTTAATATCAAAATCGGTATCAAATAACGTACTGACATCCTCTAGCCACGCTTCGCGTTGCGTTGGCTTGACTTGACGCGATAACCCTGCATCAATCAGATAAAACGCCGCCGTTGCCATATCCTCACGGTAAGTCTGTACTCGCTCGGCATTAATCGTAGTAATCAATAATTGAGCAAACAACGCTGCCAATAGACATACCAACAACAACCCAGCGTAAATACGCAGAAAGATAGACTGATTTAATGAGGAAAATAACGACATAACCAACGGCTTAATTAAGATTAACGGATAGCGGTATTATTACCTAGCAATAGGCACATTACAATGTAAAATTGCGCCATGGTGTGCTATTTTATGTGCCCAATTGTTATTGTTGTAATTCGATTAATACAGTAATACCCTAAAAAAATTGCTTCCAATTTATTCACAACTTATTGATAAAATTATAAAACTTCGTCTTTATTTGTCCGAATCCTTTGTAAGAGTTATTAAAAAAAATAAGCCAGCAAATGCTGACTTATTTTATAGAAAAATGAGGATTAATTTTCTTTAACGAACAAATAACCCTTACTACGTACGGTCTTAATACGTTTTGGATTCTCAGGGTCATCACCGATTTTTGGACGAATGCGTGAAATACGCACGTCAATTGAACGGTCTTGACCATCATACTCGATACCACGTAAACGCTCGAAAATATCTTCGCGTGACAAGATACGGCCAGCATTCGATGCTAACAACCATAATAAGTCATACTCGGCACTGGTAAAATCAACCAACTCATCATTCAAGGTCACTGAACGACCACCGTTGTCAATCACCAAGTCACCAAATTCTAAACGCTGTGCCACTTCATCGGTTGGTGTGGTTTCAGAACGACGTAATAATGCGCGAATACGGGCTAACAATACACGAGGTTGTACTGGTTTTGCCACATAGTCATCAGCGCCCATCTCAAGTCCTAGAACTTGGTCCATATCCTCTGTACGCGCAGTCAACATCAGAATTGGATTATGGAAATGTGGACGAACCTCACGGCACACGGTTAAGCCATCACTACCGGGCAACATAACATCAAGTACCACCATGTCTGGCTGCTCGCTAACGATGCGACGAATCGCACGGTTACCATCGGTTTCAATTGCGACTTCTAATCCATTCTTACGTAAATAATCCTGCGTCAGTGTTGCTAAACGCTCATCATCTTCCACGATTAATACGCGTGGTATTGATTCTTCTTCTACCATGACTACCTCCAAAATAACTCAGGTTAAGATTCCTAATGAATCACCCGCTAATACTTATTTATCCAAATTATTATATGAATAATTACTTGCTGTCTAATTCAACCGCTAAGTAGTTATCTTAAATTATACGGACACTCACTACTTATGTCACAATATTTAAATAATGTAGCGAATTACTTGCCAATTTAATATTGTTAAAACGTAACTGCTAGCAAAAAAGTACAAAATATACGCAAACTATTAGTAATAAAAAACGTATGCTAATAAGTTTATTAAATTTTATAGAATTAGGCTCAAAAAAAACAGCAACCAAAGTTGCTGTTTTCAATAATTTTATTCAGCGTTAACACAACGCTAACAAAAATTACGCACGATTGCGATATTTTTGTAAGGTTTGCAGTTGTGCCACTGATTCAGCCAATGCTGCCAACGCCGCAGAGGTATCGATATCCGCTTTTTGGTTTTGCAACATTTCTTCAGCCTTACGGCGTGCTTCAATGATACGTGCTTCATCTAAGTCATGTGCGCGTACCGCAGAATCTGCTAATACAGTGACCACTTCAGGTTGTACCTCAAGTACACCACCTGAGATATAAACCATCTCATCACCACCATTGGCAGTTTTGATATGCATCGCACCTGGCTTAAGTAAAGTAATAAACGGGGTATGCCCAGGCAAAATACCAATTTCACCCTCGACACCAGTGGCAACCAACATACTAATCTCACCAGAGTAGATGGTTTCTTTGGCACTGACGACATTACATTGTAAACTTGCCACAGTTCTCTCCTAACGTGTTTGATAGCAGGGGTATTACTGATTAAAGAATTCGCAGTTATTTATGATTATCAACAATAACTGCGATTATACTTTATCTAAAGGGATTAGCCACGTAGTTTTTCAGCAGCAGCAACCACTTCTTCGATACCACCTTTCATGTAGAAGGCTTGTTCTGGCAAATCGTCGTACTCACCGCTCAAAATCGCTTTGAAGCTTTGGATGGTTTCACGGATGGGTACGTATTTACCTGGTGCACCGGTGAATACTTCTGCCACGTGGAATGGTTGTGACAAGAAACGTTGGATTTTACGCGCACGGTAAACAACCAATTTGTCGTCTTCAGCCAATTCGTCCATACCCAAGATGGCGATGATGTCTTTTAACTCTTTATAGCGTTGCAATACTTCTTGAACGCCACGCGCTACTGAGTAATGCTCTTCACCAATAACCAATGGGTCAAGCTGACGTGACGTTGAGTCAAGTGGGTCGATCGCTGGGTAAATACCAGCAGACGCGATATCACGGCTCAATACAACAGTTGCATCCAAGTGAGCAAAGGTCGTTGCTGGTGATGGGTCAGTCAAGTCATCCGCAGGTACGTATACCGCTTGTACAGAGGTAATAGAACCGGTTTGGGTAGAAGTAATACGTTCTTGTAGAACACCCATCTCTTCAGCAAGCGTTGGCTGATAACCTACCGCTGATGGCATACGACCTAATAGTGCTGATACTTCAGTACCTGCTAGTGTATAACGATAGATGTTGTCAACGAACAATAGAACGTCACGGCCTTTGCCATTTTCGTCTTTTTGATCACGGAAGTATTCAGCCATCGTCAAACCAGTCAAGGCAACACGTAAACGGTTTCCTGGTGGCTCATTCATCTGACCGTATACCATCGCAACTTTTGATTGCGTGAAGTCTTCGGTATTAACAACGCCAGCTTCTTGCATCTCATGATAGAAGTCATTACCTTCACGAGTACGCTCACCCACACCAGCGAATACTGATAGACCTGAGTGTTTCAATGCGATGTTGTTAATCAATTCCATCATGTTAACGGTTTTACCAACACCCGCACCACCGAATAGACCAACTTTACCACCTTTTGCGAATGGACATAGCAAGTCAATAACTTTAATACCAGTTTCTAATAGCTCAGTACTATTTGACTGCTCATCATAGCTTGGCGCTTCGCGATGGATTGACCAAGTGGTATCTGCGGCAACTGGTCCCGCTTCATCGATTGGACGACCCAATACGTCCATAATACGACCTAACGTACCTACACCCACTGGCACAGAGATTGGTGCGCCGGTATTAGTCACTGGTAAGCCGCGTTTTAGACCTTCGGTTGAACCCATAGCGATGGTGCGAACAACGCCGTCACCAAGTTGCTGCTGGACTTCGAGGGTAGTTTCAGTGTTTTCTACTTTTAAAGCATCATAAACTTTTGGTACGCTTTGACGATCAAATTCAACGTCAATAACCGCGCCAATAATCTGTACAATACGACCGCTACTCATTACGCTCTCCTTGAATGTAGGTCAATTATGAAACAGCAGCAGCACCGCCAACGATTTCCGAAATTTCTCGGGTAATCGCGGCTTGACGCAGCTTGTTGTAAACTAATTGTAATTCTTTAATTAAGTTACCTGCGTTGTCAGTCGCGGCTTTCATTGCGACCATACGTGCAGATTGTTCTGAAGCAATATTTTCTACCACGCTTTGATAGACGATTGACTCAACATAGCGTCCCATCAAGCCATCAAGCAATTCTTTGGTTGTTGGCTCATAGATGTAGTCCCAACTATGCTCACGATTGAGTGTATCGTTCGTCAAGTCACCGGCAGCGATAGGTACTAGTTGTTGTACCGTTGGCTGTTGGGTCATCGCATTGATAAACTTATTGTACACTAAGTGGATTTGGTCAATCTCACCACGGTCAAATGCGTCTAACATCACTTGTACTGGTGTGCTTAGCTGTTCAAAACTTGGGTTATCTCCATAGTGGGTTTCAGCTGCAATCACTGTACCACCAAACGTTTTGAAAAAGCTTACGCCTTTTTGACCAACCACTGCAAAGCGCGATTCAACTGATTGCTCAGTTTGGGCTTTGACATGCTGCATCAATTTCTTGAACAGGTTAATATTCAAGCCACCTGCCAAGCCACGGTCAGAGGTTACTACGATGTAACCAACCCGATTCACCGCTCTTGAATCTAGATAAGGGTGTTTATAATCAGGTGACGCTTTTACAAGATGCGATACGACACGACGCATATTGTCGGCATAAGGACGACCCAACTGCATGCGCTCTTGGGCACGGCGCATTTTACTTGCCGCAACCATTTGCATTGCGCGTGTGATCTTTTGGGTACTTTTAATACTCGCAACTTTTGCTCGAATTTCTTTTAAACTTGCCATAAGTAATCCATACAGCTGGGTTTAGTTGTAGTCCATATCCATCTTGGTGCAAAACAGACTGGAGAAAATAGGCATCTGAACGAAATTTGGAACTGGGATTAGATAAACATCTTATGATTACCTAATCCCTGAATATTACTCCGCTATTCATCTAATCCGGTGATTAGTATGAATGGTTTTGCTTAAAGCCTTCAATTGCAGATTTTAGTTGTTGTTCGATAGCATCGTTATAGTTTGCGGTGCTGTCGATTTCTGCCATGAATGAGCCATGTTGGTCACGTAAGTAACGCAATAGGCCAGCTTCAAAATCACCAACTTTGTTCACTGGTACATCAGACAAGTAACCTTCGTTTGATGCATAGATAACCGCGGCTTGGTCAGCGATTGACATTGGTGCATACTGATTTTGTTTCATTAATTCAGTAACACGTTGGCCATGGTCAAGCTGTTTACGGGTTGCATCATCAAGGTCAGAAGCAAACTGAGCAAACGCTGCTAGTTCACGATACTGTGCTAATGCAGTACGGATACCGCCTGATAGTTTTTTGATGATCTTAGTCTGTGCAGAACCACCAACACGTGATACTGAGATACCAGCATTAACCGCAGGACGAATACCTGAGTTAAATAGGCTTGATTCTAAGAAAATCTGACCATCGGTAATCGAGATTACGTTGGTTGGTACGAATGCTGATACGTCACCTGCTTGGGTTTCAATAATTGGCAATGCGGTCAATGAACCTGTTTTACCTTTTACTTCACCGTTGGTAAATTTTTCTACGTACGCAGCGTTAACACGTGAAGCGCGCTCTAGCAAACGTGAGTGTAGATAGAATACGTCACCTGGGTAAGCTTCACGTCCTGGTGGACGACGTAGTAGCAATGAAATTTGACGGTATGCAACGGCTTGTTTTGACAAGTCATCATAGATGATCAATGCGTCTTCACCACGGTCACGGAAGTATTCGCCCATGGTACAACCTGAGTATGGTGCGATATACTGAAGCGCTGCTGGTTCAGAAGCAGAAGCTACCACAACAGTAGTATAAGCCAATGCGCCAGTTTCTTCTAATTTACGTACCACGTTCGCGATGGTTGAACGTTTTTGACCGATAGCAACGTACACACATTTAATGCCTGAAGCTTTCTGTGCGATAATGGCATCGATTGCCATTGCGGTTTTACCCGTTTGACGGTCGCCAATGATTAGCTCACGTTGGCCACGGCCAATTGGAATCATGGTGTCAACTGATTTATAACCAGTCATTACAGGCTCATCAACTGATTGACGGTCGATAACGCCAGGGGCGATTTTTTCAACTTTGTCAGTTAATTTAGCGTTGATTGGGCCTTTACCATCGATTGGGTTACCCAATGCGTCAACCACACGGCCTAGAAGTTCTGGGCCAACTGGTACTTCAAGGATGCGACCAGTACAATAAGCTTTTTGACCTTCTTGTAGTCCTAGGTAGTCGCCTAATACCACCGCACCGACTGAGTCTTGCTCAAGGTTAAGCGCCATACCATATACGCCACCTTCAAACTCAATCATTTCGCCATACATGGCATCTTCAAGACCATGAATCTGTACGATACCGTCAA
>CALJUC010000185.1 GCA_937975585.1 uncultured Moraxella sp.
TGGTGATATTATCCGTACGGGTAGCCGCGCGAAGAAGTCTGCGGCAGGCTACGATTTGACGCGCTTGATTATCGGTTCAGAAGGCACGTTAGGTATCGTGACCGAAATTACCGTTAAGCTGTTTGGGATGCCAGAAACCATCGGTAGTGGAATTTGTCATTTTCCGAGTATTGACTTGGCCTGTCAGGCGGTGATGACCACGATTCAATATGGCTTACCGATTGCGCGTATCGAGTTATTGGACGCGGTACAAATCAAGGCCTGTAACGCGTATTCAAAACTCGACTTAAAAGAATTACCGACCTTGTTTGTCGAGTTTCATGGCAGTGAAAATAACGTCAAAGAGCAAGCGGATTTGTTTACCCATATCATTGCTGATTTTGAGGGTACGGACTTTGCTTGGGATACCGAAGAAGCCAAACGCAAACAGCTTTGGACAGCGCGTCATAACGCCTATCATGCGGCGCGCGCGCTACGCCCAGACTTGGGTAGCTTATCGACCGATGCGTGTGTGCCGATTTCACGCTTGGCCGAGTGTGTCACCGAAACCATTGACGACATCGAGAGTACCGGACTATTAGCCCCGATTGTCGGTCATGTGGGTGATGGTAATTTCCATGTCGTGCTGATGATGGATATGGACAATCCCGATGAGATTGCCAAAGCCGAAGGCATTTTGGCGCGGTTAGCGGAACGTGCGATTGCGATGGAGGGTACGTGTACGGGTGAGCATGGCATTGGCCAAGGTAAACGCAAGTATATGGCAAAAGAACATGGTGAAGCGCTTAACGTGATGCGCGCCATCAAACAAGCGATTGACCCACACAACATCATGAATCCAGGAAAAATTTGGATGGATGAAAACTGATAGTTTTTACCAATCTTTTGCTTTACATAGCAACATAGAAAAAAGGGCATTTACGCTAAATCTGTAAATGCCCTTTTTTTATCAAGTTTAGCAAAAATCACATTGGCGTAAGATATGACTAATCATATACCAAGGCGTTTCTAAAGGATTAGCCTTGACTGGAGAAAGAAAAGGCTAAAATTTTGTTCCATTATACGGAACATTTGTTTCAAAGATTGAGTTAATTAAAACAAATTCTGTGGGTCATGTAAACCCAAGCCAGCGATTTTTTTGAGGCTAATTTGTTACAGCAGCTATAACATACTCATATATCAATAGGTTAAACCCCCGACAAACGCACCGCTAACTGCTGCGCCAACTGCTGTAATGGCACAAGTAAGGTGCTAATAAACTCATCCAATTGCCACTGACTACGTGGCACACTGGCATTCAGCACATAGCCACTTTCTTGGCTGTGTCCTTGGCTATTTGTTAAACCCGAGTTATTGGCTAAGTCAGTGGTTAAACGGGGTATTGCCACCGCAATCGCCAAAATATCTTCTTGATAGTCACCATCAGACAGGGTGTAATGTTGGCGCGTATAATAGTCCTGCTGCGTTTGTAGCATGGTCGCGATGCTATCGAAAGCGCTCTGATTTGCCGCATTAACAGTTAGCCGTTGCCGGATAGAAGCTAGCAAAGTTTGCTGTTCGGTTGGGCTTGCATTGACAAAGTAAGCACGACCAATCGCGGTCTGTTCAATCGGTACTTGTGAGCCGACTTGTAGGTTGACGGATAGGCGGGCAGGGCTACGATAACAAGCCACATAGCGCATCATGCTGCCTTGCGCCTTTGCGATATTTACCGATACATGATAACGCTCCGCGAATGCTTGTAACAAATCTGCCGTTAAGCGATTGATATCGTATTGCACGCCCGCAGCCTGTGCCAAGCGCAGTGCTGCTGTGCCTAACTGATAGTTGCCTTTGTCATCTTGGGTTAAATAACCCAACGCCACCAAGGTAAACAACAACCGTGAAATCGTTGCCTTGGGCAAACGGGTTTGTTCATGGATTTGTTGGTGGGTTAAGCTCAATTGATGGGGGTTAAAACACGCCAAAATCAACAAACCACGCGATAACGCTGTGACAAAGCGCGGGTCGTCAAATTTTGTTTTATCGGTGTCTGACAGATTGGGAGTCAGCGATGTAGAGGATGGGGAAATTGTCATGTTTTTTCCTGTTAGCTCGCGTTGCGTTCAATCAGATCAGATTTAAAACCGAGGCGATTTTCGATTTGGTTTGCCAAGACAATCAATGCTTGTGATACTTCGTCACGTTTGACCTCATATTCAGCTTGCAAGAAACTCGCAGCAAGACCGGCAACCGTTTTGCCCGCAGCATCACGAATATACGTCCCGATACAATACATCCCCTCGCGTAACTGACCATCGTCCAATGAAATACGCGTCTCATTCACTTGCTTGAGTTCTTTGGCGAGTTTTTCATAATTGTCCACCCCAAAGCGCGTTAACGGTGTAGGCAAACCATCATGATACATTTGGCGAATGCTATCCATGCT
>CALJUC010000186.1 GCA_937975585.1 uncultured Moraxella sp.
GAAGAATATCGCTTGCGCTTAACGCGTAATAATCGCTTAATTTTGACCAAATGATTTTTTAACATCTTCATATCATTGGAATTTTCGCTATAAAAAAAGCCCATTGTTTCTGAACAATGGGCTTTTTAACATTAGGCCAATCGTTATACCATACGAATGGCACCATCAAGACGGATGACTTCACCGTTTAAATAGCCGTTTTCGACAATATGAGCAACCAATTTGGCAAATTCCTCTGGGTTACCGGTACGCTTTGGATATGGAACCGATTGCTCCAGTGAGATACGCGCGGCTTCTGGCAAGCTTGCCACCATTGGCGTACCAAATATGCCTGGTGCGATGGTCATGACACGGATTTGATGACGCGATAACTCGCGCGCAAGCGGTAAGGTCATACCGACCACGCCCGCCTTAGAAGACGAATAGCTACCTTGACCCACTTGACCATCGAATGCGGCTATCGATGCGGTATTGATAATAACGCCACGGTCTTCGCCATTCGCTGACAGGTCTTGCTTAATGATGGCTGCTGCTACCAAACGCGCCACGTTAAAGGTACCAATCAAATTAACTTCAATGCCTTTGGCAAATTTGGCCAAATCGGCTGGGTTACCTTCTTTGTCGAGTAGCTTTTGCACCACCACGATACCGGCACAGTTGACTGACCCAGATAAACTGCCAAATTTGACCAAACCTTGGTCAATTGCGTTTTGTACATCGCTTTCGCTGGTGATATCGCATTTGACAAAAAGCGCGTTATCCCCGATTTCTTGTGCAAACTGCTCGCCCGCTTCTTGGTTTAAGTCAGCGATAATGACATTTGCGCCTTGCTGTGCCAAATAGCGACTGGTCGCCTGACCCAAACCTGACGCACCGCCCGTGACTAAAAATGTTTGATTGCGGATTTCCATCGTTCCCCCCAATGATACATTGCTGCGTTTTGGTGTTAAAAAAACATAATGCCTGTTATTTGATTAAGCAAGGCTCATATTGCGTAGCATAAAGCGTTGAATTTTGCCACTTGGTGTTTTTGGTAAACTATCGACAAATTCCACCACACGCGGATAAGCGTGCGCAGACAAGCGCGAATGTACCAGTTGTTGGATTTGTTTGACCAACTCATCATTGCCGCTGTAACCATCTTTGAGTACGACATACGACTTAATCACATGACCGCGAATGTCATCCGGAATACCGACCGCAGCTGACTCAGCAACAGCTGGGTGCTCAAGGACGGTGTTTTCGACATCGGTCGGCCCGACACGATACCCTGCCGTGGTGATAATGTCATCGTCACGACCTGAGAACCAAAACGTGCCATCGTCATGCTGCTCGACCACATCACCGGTCAGGTAGTAGCCGTTTTTGTACGGGTCTTTTTCTTGCCACGTATAGCCTTGGAAGAAAAATGCCGGTGACTGTGCCACATCAACCGCCAATTGGCCGGTTACACCAACCGGTACTTCATTATAGTTTTCGTCCAATACAGCCAAGCGGTAGCCTGCCATGGGTAAGCCCATTGAGCCAACGGGTTTTTCATGCGCTAAGCTATGATGACAACAGCATGTCATACCCGTTTCGGTTTGACCATAATGGTCAAAAATTTCACAGCCCAAATTTTGCTTGACCCAATTCACCACTTCAGTATTAAGCGGTTCACCGGCTGAGCTAATGCGTGCGAGATTTGGCAAATTCTCAGCTTGGTTATCAAAGACCCCACTTGACTTCATCATACGAAACGCGGTCGGTGATGCAGCCAAATTGGTAATTTGATGACGCTTGATAAAGTCTAAGGTATGCTCAGCATCAAATCCTGCTTCATTAAAATGCGTGGTCGCGCCCAATAACAACGGCCCAGTAATCGCGTAATACAAGCCATACGCCCAACCTGGGTCAGCCATATTCCAAAACGTGTCATCGTCTTTTAGACCAACGGCATCGACCATGTAAATATAAAACGCGGTCAAGGCTTTGAGCGGGACTGCCACACCTTTTGACTTACCCACCGTACCTGAGGTAAACATCTGCAAAAATGGGTCTTCACCAGTCAACATCACCGCTTCAAAATCGGTTGTTTGCGCGTCTAGCAAACTGGCAAACTGGCCATCTTGCCAGTTGTCCGCGTCACTTTGCTCACCCACCATCACCATTTTTGGTAAATTGGCAATTTCAGCGAACTTTTCACGATTATGCACATCGGTAAACACGACTTTGGTATCGGCGCGTTGCAAACGATACTCAATCGCCTCACAACCAAATGCGGTAAATAACGGCTGATATACTGCGCCAATGCGCCATGCACCCAAAATCACCATAAGCAACTCAGGACAACGTGGCAACATGGTCGATACGCGATCACCGGCTTTCACGCCAAAACTCGCCAACAGATTGGCCATCTTACCGCTTAGTGCATCAAGCTCGGCATAGCTATAACGATTGATATTGCCTTGTGGGTCTTCGTGAACCAAGGCGATTTTATCGGCTTTATCAGATTCGGCATGGCGACCGCAACATTCGACATAAGCATTGATACCGTCAATCCGGCTACCTTTTAGAATGTTTTGTTCAAGGGCGGGTAAATCGAAAGCGTCAATATAACTGTGATAGTGATGCGTAATTTGGGAATTGTTGATATGAGGGTGGTTAACAGCATGCTCCATTGCAAACTCCTGATAAGCGCTTGCACCGGTACACACCACGCTGATTGCTTATTTTACCGTAAGCATCAGTTGAAAGGCCTATCCATGGCAAGCAAGAGAAGATAGTCATCACCGTGATGAAAACGTCATAAAAAAACGGTGCACAAAATTCCTTTTTGTTCACCGTATCATGCCCAAATTTCTACTACTTTTCAAGTATTATGAGAAAAAATGTATCGTTTTAAAAAATTTCACACTTGAATGTTCTTTATGCGACTTAATTTTCGATAAATTTAAAAAAGTGTTGTTTGTAATGGCGTAATTCGCGAATCGAGTCACGGATATCATCGAGTGCCAAATGCGTGCCTTTTTTCTCAAAACTTGCCAAAATATCCGGACGCCAGCGAAACGCCAATTCTTTGACCGATGAGACATCAAGGTTGCGATAATGGAAAAAACGCTCAAGCGCAGGCATTTGACGCGCCATAAAGCGGCGGTCTTGGCACACCGAGTTACCGCACATTGGCGAGCGACCCGGCTCTACGTATTTACTCAAGAAGGCAATGCTTTCGCTTTCGGCTTGTTCAAGCGTCACGGTACTACGGCGAATACGGTCAATCAGACCAGATTGTCCATGCTGACGCGTGTTCCAATCATCCATGGCATTTAACACAATATCTGGGGTTTTAATGGCAAATACCGGCCCTTCTGACAAGATATTGAGCTCACTATCGGTCACAATGGTG
>CALJUC010000187.1 GCA_937975585.1 uncultured Moraxella sp.
ATCGTCAGCTCCCTATTAAAAAACCCCCAGTTAGAAGACTGGGGGTTTTTCTTTGGGGGCTGGAAACAGGAGATACTCGTTGTTTTAACTCATTCTCTATATTTAATTAATAACATCTGTTTTTGTTTAAAATTATATTTAGCGTAAAAGGCCTTATTTTTATAGTTTTTTATTAAATAATAACCACTATTATTATTTTCAATGAAAATCTATAAATAATATATAAATAGCCTAAGCAAAAAATAAAATCGATAAATATTTAAATTGATATAAATCAGCGTAAAATTTAGCCATTAACTTTATTTATTGGAGATTTATTGTTTGAGAGGTTGAAGTGTCAGTCCATGGATAAGGGTGTGCTATAAAATCAATCTTGGTAAAGGGCTCTATGGGCAGTCAACCTATTCGTGGCTAGTGAAAAATTATTATTATTGGTATTGCATGTTTAGGCTCGATGATTACCCCTCTTTTAGGTGGTGAACTGTCAAAAATCATGGCATTGAGCAATCTGTTCTTGATTGCGGCAGTGCCGTCATTGTTGATTATTGGTTTGTTGTTCGTGTTATCTAATAAATTTGCCCCTACTCAGTAATTTTTACTCGACATTAAAAAAGCCTAGCCTATTGGCTAGGCTTTTTCTTTGGCCTAAAATACCGATGCAAAATAAGGTTTTAAAAGTAAAAATTTAGACGTGAAAAAGCCAGTATTTCAATACTGGCTTTTTTATAGGCTATTTAGCTAATCCTTAGTTTGCAGCGGCTGCAAGGTGTGCATTGAAAGTCGCACTTGGACGCATAACGTCTGTAACCTTTGTTTTATCAACAGCATAGTAACCACCGATATCCGCTGGTTTGCCTTGAACTTGGTTTAGCTCATCAACGATTTTTTGTTCATCAGCGACTAAGGCTTGTGCCAAAGGCGCAAATTTTGCTTTTAGCTCAGCATCTTCTTCTTGTGCTGCCAAGGCTTGTGCCCAGTACAATGACAAGTAGAAGTGGCTGCCACGGTTGTCCAATTCACCGGTACGACGTGATGGTGATTTGTCGTTATCCAGCAGTTTACCAGTCGCTTCATCCAATGTTTTGGCCAATAGTTTGGCACGTGCGTTGTTTTCTTTGATACCAAGTTCTTCAAGTGATACGGCCAATGCCAAGAACTCACCCAATGAATCCCAACGTAGGTGGTTTTCTTCAAGTAGCTGTTGGACATGTTTTGGTGCTGAACCACCCGCACCTGTTTCGTACATACCACCACCGGCCATCAATGGAACGATTGATAGCATTTTTGCTGATGTACCAAGCTCTAGAATTGGGAACAAGTCAGTTAGGTAATCACGTAGGATATTACCCGTTACTGAGATAGTATCTAAGCCGCGAGCCACACGCTCAAGGGTATAACGCATCGCACGTACTTGTGACATGATGTGGATTTCAAGACCCGCGGTGTCATGTTCTTTTAAGTATTTTTGAACTTTTTTGATCAGTTCGTTTTCGTGTGGGCGGTATGGGTCAAGCCAGAAAATCGCAGGCATACCTGAGTTACGCGCACGATTAACCGCTAATTTCACCCAGTCACGGATTGGTGCGTCTTTGGTTTGACACATACGCCAGATGTCACCTTCTTCCACATTTTGCGACATCAATACTTCACCCGTGTCGATATCGGTGATATTCGCTGTACCGGCTTGTGGGATTTCGAAGGTTTTGTCATGTGAGCCGTATTCTTCGGCTTTTTGTGCCATCAAACCAACGTTTGGCACGGTACCCATAGTTGCTGGATCGAAGTTGCCATGCCATTTACAGAAATTGATGATTTCTTGGTAAATACGTGCGAAGGTTGATTCTGGCATAACGGCTTTACAGTCGTAAGGTTTGCCATCAGCACCCCACATTTTACCACCGGCACGAATCATGGCTGGCATTGAGGCGTCAACGATTACATCATTTGGTGAATGGAAGTTATCGATACCTTTGGCTGAGTCAACCATCGCCAATGCTGGGCGGTGTTCTTGACACGCGTGTAAGTCACGGATGATTTCTTCGCGCGTTGAGGTTGGTAGGGTTTCGATTTTTTCGTAAAGGCCAGCCATACCGTTGTTGACGTTGATGCCTAGCTCATCGAATAGCTTGCCCCACTTTTCAAATGCTTCTTTGTAGTAGATACGTACGCAGTGACCAAATACGATTGGGTGAGATACCTTCATCATGGTCGCTTTAACGTGTAGTGAGAATAAAATACCCGCGTCACGGCAGTCGTCTAACTCTTTTTCATAGAACTCAAGCAACGCTTTTTTGCTCATGAACATTGAGTCGATAACTTCACCATCTAGCAAAGCTACTTTTGGTTTTAATACAATGGTTTCGCCACTATCAGTGATTAATTCCATCTTAACGTTACGGGCTTTGTCCAATGTCATTGATTTTTCGCCATGATAGAAGTCACCTTCTTCCATGTGCGAAACGTGCGTTTGTGACCATTGTTTCCACTCGCCCATTGAGTGTGGGTGTTTTTTGGCGTAATTTTTTACGGCTGCTGGGGCGCGACGGTCTGAGTTACCTTCGCGTAATACTGGGTTTACCGCTGAACCTAAGCATTTGCCATAACGCACTTTTAACGCTTTTTCTTCTTCGGTGGTTGGATTTTCTGGGTAATCAGGAATAGCGTAGCCTTTTGATTGTAGTTCTTGGATACAGTCGGTTAACTGGGCGACAGAGGCACTGATATTTGGTAGTTTGATGATGTTGGTATCAGGGTCTTGGGTTAAGGCGCCCAATTTTGCTAAGTTGTCTTCAACTTTTTGTTCGTCAGTTAAATAATCAGAAAATTCTGCCAATACACGAGCGGCTACTGAAATATCGCTTTTAACAACTTCGATATCAGCCGTTTTGGTAAAGGTTTCAATGATCGGCAGTAGCGAATAGGTTGCCAGTAACGGCGCTTCGTCAGTCAGTGTGTAGATAATGTTTGACTTTCCACCAGTCATAAATAACCCCTTATATTTGATTAGTTTTCTCGGTGGGGGAATCTCCACCCCTCACCGTTTTACGGTTTGTGGTAATAAAACCTTGCAAGTATCGTTGCACAGCTACTATAAGTCAATAATATAACTTGGATATCGCTATTTCTTAAAAAAATGGTTAAGGATTTAGTTTATCTTAATGATAATGAGTATTTTAATAACTTATCAATATGATAATAATTTTTATTAATTCTAATAAATTGATTCATAAATTTTGTTTTAATTATTCGGAAACTTTAACACATATAAGTAGCATCTTAGACAATAAATTTATGAGTTTTTGGTAAACATTACGTGGTATTTATAAGTTATATAAAGCGACATTTGAACCAACCTTGTATAACCACAAAATAGTTAATTCTAAGTTAAACCCAATGTGTCCGAATTCGGACACTTGTTTTATCGGACTTAAATCATCGCACCGCTTATTAACCGAAGTGATTTTGGTGCAAACTATCAATCCAGTATTTTTATAACCACGAAAAACTCTTTTTCTAAAAAATTGTATAAATAAGCAGTTATTGGACTGATTTGGCGCAAATTCAGTTAAAAATCGTCACTTTATTTTAAATAGACCCATATAAATGCTACTATATCAATCCATAATAGTCGCTGTTTCTATCAAGAATTTATCAAATTTGGAGTTGTTATGCCTGATGTACAAACCCGTGTCATCGCCATTGCCAATCACAAAGGTGGCTGTGGTAAAACCGCCACTGTGGTACATTTGGCGGCAGAATTGGCACAATTGGATTTAAATGTATTGGTGATTGACTTAGACCCACAAGGCAATGCCAGTACCCATATCGGTAAAAAACACCCCAGTGAAGTCGAAGTCAGCATTAAGGACTTATTGTTAGGTGGTTATGCCAAATTGGTCGATGCCGTACAGGAAGATACGTGTATTAAGGGCGTGTCATTGATTAGTTCATCGTTATCGTTGACCACCGAAGAAGATAAAATCAAAGATAATGAGCCAAGACCGATGGAAGTATTGGGTCGGGTGATTAAGCCGTTATTGGGCGTGTATGATGTGATTTTGATTGATACGCCACCAAGCTTGCGCACGCTGACCGGTAACGCGCTATCCTGCGCAACTGACTATATTATCCCCGTGTTTAGCGGCTCGCAATATGGTATGTATGGGATTTTGGACTTGCAAGCGTACATTGATAAGATTAAATATATCAACCCTGAGTTAAATCTATTAGGTGCCCTACTCATTCGCCATGATGAGCGCCAACTCATGTGTCGCGCGATTAAAGAAGCCGCCAAAGAGCAAATCGGCAAAGTCATTCCCATCGAAATCAGCTCAAGTAATAATATCGATAAAGCAGCCGCGCTCAAAGTTAGCATTCGTGAGGTCGATGCCACCGCACGTATCGCGCGTAAGTTTCGCCAATTGGCGATTTGGGTCGCGCATGAAACGGGTTTGCCAACGAATACTAAGCTAGAGTTGGTGGCTGAGGAGGAACGTGATGAGTCGTGATTTGCAATCCTTGCTAAAAGCCAAAATCAGTGAAAACCTCAAAGCGCATAGCCAAGCCGATAAAAGCTTTAGCGAGTTTGATATTTATAAAACCGGTAAATTAACCCAACTTCCATTAACACAGATTAAGCCCAATCAAGCACAGCCACGTAAGCTATTTGATGAAAATGCCTTAGCTGCGTTGGCAGATTCGATTGATGAATTGGGACTGTTGCAGCCAATTATCGTGCGAGCCAATGATGAACAGTATCAAATAGTCGCTGGTGAGCGTCGTTATCGTGCGACCCAACAACTGGGTAAAACTCATATCGATGCAATTATTATTAATACCACGAATGAAAACAATGTCTTGCTCGCCCTGGCAGAAAACCTTGGCCGCGCGGATTTAACCGATTATGAAGTTGCGCAATCGGTTTTGCAGTTCAAACAGGATTTCCCTTCTAAGACCGAATACGCCAAAGCGTTGGGTTTATCACGGCAAAAGCTATATAAACTATTTGCTTATGAATCACTGCCCCCAATAGTCCTTGATCGTCTAAACCAACAGCCAGATTTGCTGTCTGCGGATACCGCGGAGCAGTTGGTAGCATTTGGCAAGCAGCAAGCGCTAAGTGGTGAAATTTATTCAGAAGCGTTAAGTACGGGACTTGCGTTACTTGCCCAAGGAAAACTCAAGCAAGCAAACTTAATCCAATTTTTGCGTCAACAACTTCAAAAGCAAAATGAAAAGTGTCCGAATTCGGACACTCTAGCTGTAAGTGCCAATAAGCGCTTATATCATCGTGAGGGCAAAGTGATTGGCAAACTTCAGCAAACCGCCAAAAAGACAGTCATTGAGCTGGATAATCAAGCGTTGACCGAACAACAACAGCAGCAACTTGAACAATTCTTGGGTAAACTGCTCGGCTAGACAGCAAAGACGATAAACAAAAAAAGACGCTTAAATTAAGCGCCTTTTTTAATACAAATGCTAACTACGCTATTAAGCAAAGAAGTCACGTAAAATTTGGGTGAATTCGGTTGGCTTTTCAATATTAGCAATATGTGAGGCAGCGACAGTGGCCAATTGTGAGCCAGCAACCTGCGACTGAATATATTCGCCATCAGGTAGCGTGGTCACCGGGTCTTCAGTCCCGACGACCACCATTAACGGCGTTTTGGCGTCTTTAATCTCTGGGCGTAAATCCGCAACCGCTAACGCTTCACAGCAGTTGGCATAACCAAATGCGCTACCGTTGGCCAAGTCTTGGCTCATCGCTGCGATCACGTCTGGGTGTGCATCGATAAAACTTGGGGTAAACCAACGACCAGCAGCCGTATCGGCGATTGGCTGCAAACCTTGTTCACGAACTAACGCCACGCGGTCTTTCCACGCGGCTTCATTGCCGATTTTGGCAGCGGTATTACTCACCACAATCTTGGCGAAATGCTCAGGGCGGTGAATCGCAAGCCATTGACCGGTCAAACCACCCATCGAAATACCACAGAAATGGGCTTGCTTAACTTGTAAATGGTCAAGCAACGCAATCACATCATCGCCCAATTGTTCAATGGTAAACGGTTGGTCTGGTGCAGTACTGCCACCGTGACCACGCGTGTCATAGGTAATGATATAAAAATCGTTTTGTAACGCATCAATCTGTGGCTGCCACATACGATAAGTGGTGCCCAATGAGTTCGAAAAAATCAATGCTGGGTTAGCTGGGTTACCAAAGGTTTGGTAATTCAAGCTAACATCGCCATGTTGTAACGTTGGCATAATGATTATCCTTCGCTTAAATGGTTGAACAGTTAATGAGTCGCTATTACACGCGTTCAATAATCAGCGCGATACCTTGACCCACCCCGATACACATGGTGCATAGCGCATAATGGCCACCAGTCGTTTCAAGCTGATTCAAGGCGGTAGTAACTAAACGTGCACCCGATGCGCCTAGCGGGTGACCTAGCGAAATTGCACCACCATTTGGGTTTACTTTTTCGCTGTCATCTGGTAAACCTAGATCACGGGTTACAGCCAAGGCTTGCGCCGCGAATGCTTCGTTTAGCTCAATCACATCCATTTGGTCTAGGGTTAGATTGGCTTGTTTTAGCAATTTTTTCACTGCTGGCGCAGGACCAAAGCCCATGATGCGTGGCTCAACACCGACCGTGGTACTTGCGATGATTTTGGCACGTGGTTTTAGGTTGTATTGTTCAACAGCCGCATCTGATGCGATTAATAAGGCAGCCGCACCGTCATTGATACCTGACGCGTTACCGGCAGTGACCGTGCCTTCTGGTTTTACCACACCTTTGAGTTTTGCCAAGGCTTCTAAGGTGGTTTGTGGACGTGGATGTTCATCGGTATCCACCACAACTGGCTCGCCTTTACGCTGTGGGATGGTCACAGGGACGATTTCTTTGGCAAAAAACCCTTTATCTTGGGCAGCTTTGGTGCGTTGTTGGCTGTTATAAGCGAACTGGTCTTGGTCTTGACGATTGACATTAAACTGCTCCGCCACGTTTTCTGCGGTCTGTGGCATGGTTTCCACACCGTACTGTTCTTTAAGTTTTGGGTTGATAAAACGCCATCCCATGGTGGTGTCTTCGATTTTTTGGCCACGGCTATACGCGGTTTCGGCTTTACCCATGACAAATGGTGCGCGGCTCATGCTTTCCACACCACCTGCAACGATTAGGTTGGCTTCTTTGGCTTTAATCGCACGTGCGGCAATCGCTAGTGCGTCTAGAGATGAGCCACATAAGCGGTTGATGGTCGTGGCAGGTACTTGGTAAGGAATACCAGCTAAGAGCGCTGACATACGACCGACGTTACGGTTATCTTCACCGGCTTGGTTGGCACAGCCGTAAATAATATCGTCAACTTGTTCCCAATCCACACTTGGGTTACGTTCCATTAGCGCTTTTAGCGGAATGGCACCTAGGTCATCAGCACGGACACTGGCAAGGCTGCCACCGAAACGACCCACTGGGGTACGAATGGCGTCAATGATATAGGCGTTGGTTAAGTTACTCATGGCAAATTCCTTTGCAAATACGGTGAATAGTTTTTAATTAATTTGGCTATCGGATGATCGGGTTAAGCTTTTAATAATCCGATATGTTATTTATTTAGTGGTAGCGTCGATTAAGGTCGCACCGGTTAGGCTTTGTAATTCGTCAAAGCTTAAGCCGGCAACTTTTTCTATGACTTTTAGACCCTCTGGGGTGACGTCAATCACACAAAGATCGGTGTAAATACGGTCGACACATTTTTTACCAGTCACTGGGTATGTCAATGCTTTAACGATTTTTGGCTCGCCTTTTTTGGTCACGTGGTCGGTGGTGACGAATACTTTTTTTGCACCAACGGCCAAATCCATCGCACCGCCAACGGCCGGAATGGCATCCGGCGCACCGGTGTGCCAGTTAGCTAGGTCACCGTTTTCAGCGATTTGGAATGCACCCAATACGCAGATGTCTAGGTGGCCACCGCGCATCATGGCAAATGAGTCGCCATGGTGGAAGTAAGCACCGCCTTGTAGCATGGTGACAAATTCTTTACCTGCATTAATCAGGTCTGGGTCTTCTTCACCCGGTGCTGGTGGTGGACCAAAGGCCAATAAACCGTTTTCTGAATGTAGGAAAATTTCTTTGTCCGCAGGTAGATAGCTGGCGATTTTGGTCGGTAAACCAATTCCTAAATTTACGTATGAGCCTTCTGGAATATCTTGGGCGACGCGTTCAGCGATTTGGTCGCGGGTCATTTTTTGGTAAGTCATGTGAGTTCCCCTTTATCTTTTTATCAGGTCAATGTGTCAGTCGGTTCAATTACGCGGTTTGCGCGGTATTGTTGTCGTTGCTGTCAATCGCAATGACGTGTTGCACAAAGATACCTGGGGTGACGATGACTTCTGGGTCTAGTTCACCTAGTTCAACGACTTCATTGACTTGGGCAATCGTGAGGTCAGCGGCCATCGCCATGATAGGGCCAAAGTTACGTGCAGATTTGTTGTAGACCAAGTTACCCCAACGGTCGCCTTTATGCGCTTTGATAAGGGCAACGTCAGCGCGGATTGGGTATTCAAGAACGTAGTCTTTGCCGTCGATTTCACGGGTTTCTTTGCCTTCAGCCAGTAGGGTGCCATAACCGGTTGGGGTATAAATCGCACCTAAGCCCATACCAGCGGCCTGAATACGACAGGCCAAGTTGCCTTGTGGGACGACTTCAAGCTCGATTCTACCGGCACGATAAAGCGCATCAAAGATATATGAGTCAGCTTGACGAGGAAATGAGCAGATGATTTTTTTAACCGCGCCCGTTTGTAATAGTTTGGCCAGACCAAAATCCCCGTTACCCGCGTTGTTGCTGACGATGGTCAAGTCTTTGGCACCGCGTTCAATCAGACCATCAATTAACTCGGCTGGCTGACCGGCCGCACCAAAGCCACCAATTAAGATAGTCGCACCGTCTTTTACTTGCGCCAGCACTTGTTGTAAATTCAATTCTGCTTTGTTGATCATGGTAATCCCCTAAGATTAAGCATGCACTTGTTAAATGGAATTTCTAAATAAGTCCGTTGGTTAATGGGTGAAAAATCGTTAGGTCGTAGCGGGACGTTTGATGGCATGCAATACTGCGTAACTCGCCATACCGATGACAATCCCCCAAAACACCGAGCCCAGTCCGAGTAGCTTCATGCCAGATACGGTGGCCAAAAACGTAATCAACGCCGCTTCTTTATCGTGTGGCTGTTGCATGGCGATGGTTAAATTGCTCATTAACGCATTTAGCAGCGCCAAACCCGCCAAGGTCGCAATCATGGCTTTGGGCAATAAATGGAACAACCCAACCAAACTTGCCGCGAATAAGCCACCGAGCAAATAAAACACCCCATTGGCAATACCGGCCACATACCGGCGCTTTGGGTCATCGTGGCAGTTGTCACCCATACAAAGCGCAGCGGTCACCGCGGCTTGGACGATACTGATACCACCAAAAAACGCCACCACCAATGACGATACACTGGCAACACTCAATATCGGCTTACTGGAAATCGGGTAATCATTGAGTTTCAGCAGTGCCATACCGGGTAAAAACTGCCCCGTCAAATTTAACAAGACCAATGGCAACGCCAAATTCACCATCGCTGACCACGAAAACGTCGGTGTAATCCATTCTGGTCGGGTTAAGCTAAAATCTATCGCGACTGAATGAATGTTACCGGTCATCAGACTGACCGCAATACCGGTCAGCAATACCCAAACAATCGCATAGCGCGGCATGATACGGCGAAATAGCACATACACACCCAGCATGGTAAATGCCAGTACTGGTAAAGTCTGGGCAGAATGGAAAATCCCGACCCCAAACTGAAACAAAATCCCGGCCATCATACCTGCGGCAACACCTTGCGGAATCCAAGCCAACAGCTTATCAAAATACCCGGTTACCCCAATTAGTAAGGTAATGACCGCTGTGACTAAATAAGCGCCAATGACATCGCTTAGGCTAATATCAGGGAATAGGGTGATTAACAGCGCGGTACCTGGAATCGACCAAGCTAGCAGGACAGGCTTTTGATATCGCCAAGATAGATAAATGGTGGGAATCGCAGAGCCAATCGAGATTGCCCATACCCACGAGGCAATCATCGAGGCACTGACCCCAGCCGCTTGCCCCGCCTGAAACACGATGACTAACGGTCCAGCGTAAGAAATAATGACCGCCAGCAAACCAGCAATAATGGCTGACAGCGAGATATCTTGTTTTAGCTGTTGCCAGCGCATTAGATGGGACATGGCACGTTCCTTGTGCTTTATCTGGTTAGTTTGGCTAACAAAGTGCCCTAGCATAACACGGCTTTAATTGACCAAAACCAGTACGTTTACGTCTTTTAATCAGCAAAAAGTTTTATATAAAATCTTGTATAACATGCGGCAAATCAGTGGTTAATCCCTCTAATTTGCCTTGGCTAACCTCAGTCGCCGTCAGGCTTAACCTTGGTCACCACCGCCGACAGGGACAACCGTACCAGTAATGTAAGACGCATCATCAGACGCCAAGAACAAAATCGCATTGACCTGTTCATTAATGGTGCCATAACGCTTCATAAAGGTACGGTCCTTGGTTTGGTCAACCACTTCTTGCATCCACGCCTGTTCTTGCTCGGTCGGTGGCACTGGGTTACGTGGGGTTTTGCGTGGTGGCGCTTCGGTACCACCGGTTGCAATGGCATTGACGCGAATATTGTCTTTAGCATGTTCGAATGCCAAGGCTGCTGTCAACGCATTGACGCCACCTTTGGCCGCAGAATAAGGCACGCGGTTGATACCACGTGTCGCCACCGATGACACATTAACAATCACACCGCCTTGCTGCGTCAACATCTGTGGCAATACCGCACGGCAGCACCACATGGTTGGCATCAATGAGCGATTGATTTCTTTCATGATTTCGTCAGCGCCAAACTGCTCAAAGGGCTTCATCCAAATCGCGCCACCCACATTGTTAATCAAGATATCAATTTGGCCAAACGTTTCAATCGCATGATCCGCAACCGATTGCGCACCTTCAAAGGTTTCCAGATCTGCTTTAATCATCGTTGCGGTTTGACCCGCAGCAATGATTTCTTGATGCACCTGGTCAAGGTAGTCAGAACGATCCACCAACACCACCAGGCCGCCTTCGGCCGCCACCTGTAAGGCCACGCCTTGGCCGATACCTTGGGCGGCACCGGTAACGATAACCACTTTATTGGTAAAACGTTGTGGATTGTGTGATGGTTGATTCATGGTCTTGTCCTTTTATGACTGTCGTACAAAGTACATTGCTGAATATCTTCAACAAATCTGGCAACGAATTAGTTTGCTGAGAATTTCTCAAATAAGAAATTCGCCGGTGCAACGTTTTCGGTTTCTAACCAACCACGTACCGCATCAACCATAGCAACAGGGCCACATAGGTAGATGTCTACATCACCGGCATTCAACCAATCTTTTTCGATATGCGCGGTCACATAGCCTTTACGTTCGTGACTTGACTCAGCGCTAGCAACCACCGTGCGGTAATCAAACCAATCGTGTTTGGCTTTAAACACTTCTAACACATCGATAGCTACCAAGTCGTTGTCGTTGGTGACACCAAATACCAGACGTACCGGTTGGGTTGAGCCTGTTTCATCCAACACTTGTAGCATGGACAAGAAAGGTGCGATACCCGTACCACCCGCCAACATTAATACTGGACGAGTCACTGGGCGCAAGTAGAAGCTACCAAATGGGCCAGTAAAGCTCATTTTGTCGCCGATATTGGCAGTGTTCGATAAGAAGTCACTCATCTTGCCATTGGGTACATTACGCACCACAAATTGGGTCACGCGATTTTTTGGTTTTGAGCTAAATGAGTATGAACGATGCTCACTGCTACCTGGTAGGTTCACGTTAACGTACTGACCAGCCAAGAAATGCACATCCGGCTCGTCTGCCTCTAATTCAACTGAGAAACAGATGGTTGAGTCTGATACTTTATCTAGGGCAGTCAACGTACCTTTAAATTCATGAATTTCGGTTTTACAAACTTCAGATGATGCCAAAATTTGTACCACTGAATCAGAGGTCGGGTGACATTGGCAAGCCAATACAAAGCCGTCGGCAGCATCTTCAGGGGTGAGCGCATCTTCGATGTAAGTTTCTTCAGGCATATCATACGAGCCTGATTCGTAATAGGCACGACAAGTACCACAGGCACCATCGCGGCAGTCTAGCGGAATGTTAATTTTTTGGCGATAAGCCGCGTCTGATAGGGTTTCGCCGTTATTCACACCGATAAAACGGGTAACACCATCTTCAAACTGAAGGGCAACTTGATGAGTCATAGCCAATATCCTTATGGTTGTCGTCTGTCGTGCATCCTACCAATTGTCAATATTGGGTAGCCCAAGCTAAGTTAGACCACCCCTTCACAACTGGCATGGCGTCCAATTAAATGTGATAAATATCAATTACTTGGTTGATATAGTCGTTTTTGAGTACCACGTATTTGTTGGTAATCACTGGGGTTTCACCCGACATATCAATCACATAACGTGACATACCAAAGTAGTTATACAAGGTTTTGTAGCGGAAACTGAGCGTTGACCAGTTAAAGCGTACAGTCACGTTGTTGCCATCCACCGATTCGATTTCGATGTTGCTGATGTTGTGACTGGTACGCGTGTCAGGCATCGTTGCTGATGAACGCTCGGTTTTGATACGGAACACACGGTCTTCCAAGCCTTGACGGTCTGGGTAGTAGATCAACGAGATTTCCTGCATCGGATCGGTGGTCAAGGTATCATCATCATCCCAAGCTGGCATCCAAAATTCGGCGCTTGGCGCATAGCAGTTCAACCAATCATCCCATTGTTCGTCATCCAAAAAACGGGCTTCTTGGTATAAGAATTGGGTGATGTTATGCTGTAACTCAATACGGGTAGTCAGGTCGCTCATGCGTTGTCTCCTTGCGCTTGTTCCAAACCGTTTTCTAACGCGCGTTCTGTGGCAATCGCATCTTTCATGACATCTAACCAGTGCTCATGCTGCGCTAGGTATAGGCCTTCATCTTCGGTCTTAACACCGCTTAATTTTGGTTTTAAACCAATTTCATCAGCAACCGCATCTGGACCATGTACCCAGTGCTTGGCACCACGGCTCATGTCATTCCATTCAACTTCAATACCACCGTAGCCCACTTGGCATGAACGGAATTCTTCCAAGTCATCTGGCGTCGCCATACCTGACGCGTTAAAGAAGTCTTCGTATTGACGAATACGACGTTGACGCGCTTCGGGTGCTTCATTTTTTGGTGCGATACAGTAGATAGTGACTTCAGTTTTGTTCACTGCTAATGGGCGCAATACGCGGATTTGCGAACCGAACTGATCCATCAAGTAGACGTTTGGATATAAGCATAGGTTACGTGAACGCTCGATCATCCATTTTGCGGTTGCTTCGCCATATAACTCAGTGTATTTGTCATAGTTGGCGTAGTTAGGACGGTCTTCTGGGTTACCCCATTGGGTCCAAAGTAGAATATGACCATTGTCAAAACCGTAAGAGCCACCGCCTTGTTTACCCCAGCTACCCGCGCTCATGGCACGAATGTTATCACCGGCTTGTTTTTCTTTACGTTGTTGGGTGGTCGCCGCATAGTTCCAGTGAACCGCTGATACGTGATAACCATCTGCACCATTTTCGGCGGTTAGTTTCCAGTTACCTTCGTAGGTGTAAGTCGATGAACCACGTAACACTTCTAAGCCATCTTCTGATTGGTCAACAATCATGTCGATGATTTTGGTGGCTTCGCCTAGGTATTCGGCCAATGGCTGTACGTCTGGGTTTAAGCTGCCGAATAGGAAACCTTTGTAGTTTTCAAAACGGGCAACTTTTTTCAGGTCATGAGAACCTTCTTTATTGAAACAATCGCCATAACCTGCATCAGTTGGGTCTTTAACTTTAAGCAATTTACCTGAGTTATTAAATGTCCAGCCATGGAACGGGCAGGTATAACTGGCTTTATTGCCTTTTTTGTAACGGCATAATTGGGCGCCACGGTGGGTACACGCATTGATCATGGCGTTTAATTCACCATTTTTGTTGCGGGCAATGATAATAGGCTGACGACCCATATAAGTGGTGTAATAATCATTGATATTTGGGATTTGGCTTTCATGTGCCAGATAGACCCAGTTGCCTTCAAAGATGTATTTCATTTCTAGATCGAACAAGGCTTCATCAGTGAAGATTGAACGATGAACTTTATAATCGCCTAATTCAGGGTTTTCGACTAATAACTCATCGATACGTTCTAGATGGCTGGTGTTGATAACAGGAATCCTTGGCATAACGCGCTCCCTATATAAAATGATAAATTGTCAAACCCGATGACACATTACTTGTCTTGATAAAGCTTGCCCAAATCATGCTTTGACAGTAGGCAATCAAAACAGAATGTTGGGCAATGCAGGGGGAACGCTAGGGCATCAACGTTGCTTGACACCCTAGCTTTTAGCACAATTTACTGGATAATTTGTAACAATTAGGCACTGGCGCGACGGCGTTCAACCACAGTGTTTGGTGCGTTATCAACGTCTTTGACTAATTTGAAATCAAAGTCGATATGTTTGAATGGTGCATCAAGGTTGTACTGTTTGATTGATGCTTCATCGTTTTTGTCAACCGCAGTGGCTACTAGACCTTCACGAGTTGCAAATGCGAAGTCGTCCCATAGGTATTGATCACCTTCGATGTTGAACTGTGTGGTTAGTTTACGGAAACCAGGCGCGCTCACGAAGTAGTGTACGTGTGATGGACGGTTGCCATGACGACCTAACAAGTCAAGTAAACCTTGGGTTGGGCCTTCAGGTGGGCAGCCATAACCTACTGGCATTTTGGTTTGTGCCACATATTTACCATTTTCGTCAGTAAAGATAGTGCGACGTAGATTGAATGGTGCTTGGGCTTTGTCAAAGTGTGAGTACATACCCATGTCGTTAGCATGCCACATTTCAACTTTAGCGTTTGGTACAACGTTACCGTCAGTATCAGTTACCACGCCTTCGATGATAAGAGTAGGCATTTCGTTATCGTCGTTTGGATCGTCCATACGAGCGAAACCAACTGATTCAGGTGCACCCGCAACGTATAATGGACCTTCGATGGTACGAGGAGTTGCTTTACTCAAGTCAAGACCAGCTTTTTGGTCTGCTTCGTCAGCACGTAAGTCTAAGAAATGCTCTAAGCCTAAGCCTGCTGCCAATAGACCGACTTCATTAGCTTGACCCAAGTCAGTGATGTATTCCAAACCCTTCCATAACTCAGTTTGGTTGATATCTAGGTCTTCAATCGCTTTGAATAAGTCACCAAGTAAACGTAGTACAATTTCTTGTACGCGTGAATTTACTTCACCGGTTACGGTGTCTACGTTCATTTGTTTAACTAACGCATCGATTTGAGAATGTTGCATAACTATCTCCTTTAGTATTATGCATAAAAAGAGATCGGAAGAGCACACGTCTGAACTCCAGTCACGCCAATGTATCTCGT
>CALJUC010000188.1 GCA_937975585.1 uncultured Moraxella sp.
TGAAGCTTGCCATGAAAGTTTATTGGACTTGGTTGATTTGGATACGTTGCACCAATATAGTATTTAGTTATAGCCACATAATATGAAGAAAATCATCTAGCTATCATGCTGTTAATATCTGATAGTAGACTGATGCCTAACCTATTGTAGACTGCTCTACTGGTTGGGCGAAAATCTCTGTCGGTCACGAGTTTTGACTTGAGATTGTCATGTGACCTTGCTATTATGCAACGTCTTTTTACCCGTCTTTTAATTGATTCTTTTTATCATTGATAGTTAACTGATTACGCGTGGTATGACCTTGGTTTTACCACCGTAAATGGATTTGTCTATGCCCCACTAATCAGTATTTTGTTATAGCTTTGTCGATACGTTAACGTCTTGCGTTGTTTGTCGATATGGGTTTTATCAAAATCGTAACTTGCGAGGTTTTTGGTATGATGCCATCCCACCAAAACACAGATAACATAAACCGCAACCGCGATTTAGCCCCACACCCAGCGTTGGTACCTCCCTCTGAGCCACCTAATCATGCAACCCTAAGTACCGCGACTGACCAAGCCCAATTTGCTGATAGTGATTTCTATGCAGGCAATAATGCCGATATCCTATTTGCTGAACACCATGACGTACACGATGCCATCGTCGATGACTTAGACCTGCATGGTGAAGATAGCTATATTTATGGTGATGACGGCGACAATCACCATGTGGAAGTCTATGCGGCCACTGACCCCACCACGCCCGCCTATAACCCAGAAGCCGAAATTAGTGAAGAACGTTTTAAAGGGAAAAACGAGGTCGTTAATTGTTTTTCTTATTCGCGCAAGACCGGTGAGCGTATTGGCGAGGTTGAGCTTGAAGACGTCCGTCGTGAGTTGACCAATACCAATGTATTCGTCTGGGTTGGCTTGCATGACCCGAGCGTCGAGACGATTCGCGATGTTCAAGAAGCCTTTGACCTGCATGAATTGGCGATTGAGGATGCGTTTGCGGAACACCAACGAGCCAAGGTAGAAAGCTATGGTAATGATAGCGTGTTCGTGGTCGTACGTACTGCCAAGCTCACCGACAATACGATTCGTTATGGCACAACCGCAATCTTTATGGGTAAGCAATATATCATCACGATTCGTCAAGGCGCGTCACATAGCTATGAAAGCGTACGCGAGTTCTGTCATCGTCGCCCAGAAAAACTGCGTTTAGGCCCGATTTTTGTACTTCACGCCATTCTTGACTTTATCGTCGATAACTATTTGCCGATTACCGAAAAACTCGGACGTTATTTGCGCGAGCAAGAACGGGAGATTTTTTCCGATGACTTTGATAAACAAACCTTGCGTAACTTGTATGAGTTAAAATCGCAGCTAGTGCATATGCGTGCAGTGATTTTACCGGTACAAGATATCTGTAACTTCTTTATCAATCATAAGAAAACTGACTTAATTCCAAGTTTCCCAAGTCAAGCCAAGCCCTACTTTCGTGACGTCAACGACCATCTATTACGTGCGCTTGATGCAGTTAACGGTCTTAATGAGATGCTTAGCGTGGCAATGGATACCTATATGGCAGTCGCCACCATGGGTCAGAATGACGTGGTTCGTAAACTGGCTGCTTGGGCAGGTATCTTGGCGGTGCCAACGGCAATGGCGGGTATCTATGGGATGAACTTTGAAAATATGCCAGAGTTAAAAACCCACTACGGCTACTTCATATTGCTAGCGGTGATTATTACCATCTGTGTGACGTTATATTATCGCTTCAGAAAAGCCGGTTGGTTGTAAATCCATCGCTTAAGCACTGTTTTGAGAGATAGATATGGATGAGTTCTCTGCAGACGTTACTTGGTATTTGGTCGGTGCTTGTGAGTGGATTGTCGCAAGTTTGTTGGCGTGGCTGGCAACTAAAACAATCTCTCATAAGCCCATGACGACATTAACCAAAGCCTTGTTAGGTCTGTCATTACTGTGTTGGCTGATAATGCTTGTCTCACTGATTTTCGTGATTCCTCACGAAAGCCAAGGCAGCTATTTGGATATCTATGCCAATCTAGCCTTAGCGAATTTCGCTGCCATGCTCTTGATGGTCGCGATTTGTCAGTTGCTCATGGTCAGTCATTTGTATATCGGACTTGGTTTTAGTGTATTTTTCTTTATCATGTTTTGTCTAATTGGTGGCAAAGGTATTGGTGATGCGCTTGCACCCCAATATCTGAATGCCCAAATCGACTATCTAGATTATAGCTCGTTAAATGACGGGAGATTGATTGTCGGGCTTGTGTCAGGATACGACTTTTCACTTAACGCGTCTGATACGTTTCATGCCTATTTGGCAAAACAAGGTTATCTGCAAAATATTACACCAGACTTTCATCAGCCACTTTCCAAACCGATTGCGCTTAACGTGCTGATTGCCCCTTATTCAAGCTATATTTATCTGCCTCAAGAATACCCATTTAGTAGCCATGGTTTACGATTGTTCTACGCCCTACTTGCCTGCACTGTGACCATGATTTTATCGGTACTCCTTGCTTTTTTATTTTCATTGGTAAAATATAATCAATCAAGTCATAAATCATGATGACATAACAACGAATCAATATATGAAAACAGGAATAAAAAATGAAACTTGCTGAAGCCTTACTACTACGCGCGGATATGCAAAAAAAGCTCGCTAGCCTAAAACAGCGCCTTGGCGAAAACGTAAAAGTCCAAGAAGGCGACTTGCCAAGCGAAGACCCTCAAGCGTTACTCAACGAATCCAGTCGTGTCATTAGCGAATTGTATGCCCTTATCACGCAAATCCACCGCACCAATGCTATTGCCATCATGCCAAATGGCCAAACCATGCTCATGGCATTGGTTGCGCGCGATGGACTTGGCGAACGTCACCGTCTACTCCAGTCTGCTATTGACAATGCCAAGACTGAAGGCGACCGCTACAGCTACCGAGAAATCAAATGGCAAAAAGTCGTTGATATTCAATCACTGCAACAACAGGCGGATGATATTGCGGTCAAACTACGCCAATTAAATATTGACATCCAAGCCGCGAACTGGCAAATTGAATTGGTCGAATGAGATAACCCACTTTGAAACATACAGGGCGAATGTCAGACCTCGTTTGGCTGCCTGTCCACCGAGAGGTTGAAAACAAATCGGGCACAGGCTTGCACCGTCTAAGAGCAGAGACGAAATTTTTACCTCGCATGCTCAGCACTCGGTACCTATTAAACGCGCTTACAAGGCGATTTAGACTGGTATAACTTACTACCAGACATTGACTGTATGTTTCATCCTTTATAAAAAGTAAGAATAAAAAACGTGGGCATTCGACCCACGTTTTTTATTGTCTTTCACTCACTGATTAGAACCATTTATAAGTCAATGACACAAACGAGTTAATACCTGGCATTTGATAGCCTTTGATTGTTTGATATTGCTTATCTGCCAAGTTATTCAAACGGGCATTGATGGTTAAATTTGGATTGATATAGTAGTTACCACTTAGATTAATCAAGGTATAACCTTTTAATGTATCTGTATTAGCAGCGTTGGTATAGCTATCGCCCATATACTGTGCTTCAGCTCGAATATCAAATTCCGGTAAACGATAACCCACATACACCAAACCCTTATGAGTTGGGTGGTACACTAATTCCTTACCCGTGGCTTTATCTTCCGTTTCTTGGTAGTCGTAATTACCACCAAATAATACATTATTGACGTCCCAATCTGAGGTCAAAGTTACACCTTTAATCTTACTTTTATCAATAT
>CALJUC010000189.1 GCA_937975585.1 uncultured Moraxella sp.
GTATTAAAAACCACTTCTACCTTAATTAAATATCAGTCAAATTCGGCTGTTTGCAAAAACTTGTCCACCACGGCAAATTGTCCGGCTGTACTATCTTCTTGGTACATGGCTTGACGAAAGGCGTTTGAATTGGCAATGCCTGTGGTATACCAAGCAATATGCTTTCGTGCGATACGACAGCCAGAATATTCGCCATAAAACGCATATAACTGCTCTAAATGCTGTAGCACAATTTCACGTAGTTCACGAATAGTTGGTCCCGCAAGCAACTCACCTGTCTGTAAATAATGCGCAATATCCCGAAAGATCCACGGCTGCCCTTGTGCCGCACGGCCAATCATAATCGCATCCGCCCCGGTTTGCTCAAGTACAGTCGCCGCTTTTTGAGGGCTGTCGATATCGCCATTGACAATCACAGGTATGCTTAGGCTATTTTTAACCTCTCGAATCAGCTCATAGCGCGCCTCGCCGCCATATTTATCCTCGCGCGTGCGCCCATGAATCGCAATCGCGGCAATCCCTGCATCCTCGGCCATTTTGGCAACGCGTAAGATATTTTCTTGACCATTGGCATAGCCCAAACGGGTCTTTAATGTCACAGGGACATCAACTGCATTGACTGTGGCATCGAGTAACTGTTTGACCAAATCTTCGTTTTTGAGTAATGCCGATCCCGCCAATTTTTGGCACACCTTTTTGGCAGGACAGCCCATATTAATATCAACAATTTGTGCGCCGTTTTGCACTTGATAGCGCGCTGCCTCAGCGATTTTGTCAGGGTCAGAACCGGCAATTTGTGCCGAAATCGGGGCAATTTCCCCATCAAAGTTGGCACGGTACATGGTTTTGTGATGCGCAAATAACGTCGCATCGGATGTCATCATCTCAGACACCGCATGCCCTGCCCCAAATGACTTGGCAAGTTTGCGAAATGGGTTATCAGTCACGCCTGCCATTGGGGCAACAATCAGACGATTGGCAATGGTTTGATTACCGATTTTTAGGGGGGTCAATAACGGGTGTTTCTTCATAAATAACAGATATCACAAAACGTAAGAATAGCGGACCATGCAAGACTAAGCGATAAAATGCTTGGTTAGGGATGATAGATATTATACCGCGAAATGCTTTACAACGCTTATGAGGATTTGCATACCGATGCATTTAACGTTACTTCTGCTGCATCGTTGCTATTTGAGAGTAATAAATATTAATCATTAGCGCTAGTTTTCATAAAACTTCTAGGGTGTGTCCCTATTTGGATAATGTGGCTAACAATCGACTAAATCGCCCGCAAAATAAGGCAAATTGTGCAGGTAATATTGGAATATTAGCAAATAATTTAACGCAGTTTTGCCAGATTTAGGCATTTTTAGACCATTAAAAATAGCTTGTTCCGAATTAGGGACACGCCCTAATACTCATGGCATAAAAAAATCTTACAAGATGTCAGCGATTAAACCATTACAATGATAAGTTTATAGCATAGAGGACGCCTTGATATGCCTGAAACACTGAATGATAGTACGATATCCGACACGACTACCAACCCACTTATCACGCGCGCAGAGCTCAATAAAGCCGAGCTCAATAAAGCACTGATAGACCCAGAAAGACAAGAAGCAGGTAATAAACAACGGCTAGAAAACCCAGTAATCGATATTCAAAAGACCATCGAACTTCAAATTAAGCAGTTCGAAGCTGAGCTTGATGCTACCCATGAGGTGATGATTAAAGCTGCATCGTTTGGTAGCGCCGTCATTTTCTACGTGGATACCATCGAGTTTAGCAAGCCGAATATTATTATTTTTCATGGCAAAACGCCCGAAGGCGAGCGCGTTCGCTTAATCCAACATGTCAACCAATTAAACTTCTTGCTGCAAGCTGATAAACGCGAGGAAACTGCAAGCCCAAAACGCACGATTGGCTTTATTAATAATAATTAAATTCGTCAACAAATCCTGAGGCCTCACAATTTACTCATGTGATTGTGAGCCTTTTCCAATCACCACGAGCCGTCTATGCTGACAGACCTCCTCTTTTAATGATTAACTTCCACTCTAAACCCAGAAAAATAAAATTTATCAACGATTTATAAATTGCTAGACTATCGCCGAGCAAAACCACAACGCTTTGTTATTTTTGAATTAATCTGCAATACTTTATTAAAGACTACAAACTATGAAAACTAAATCATTTAGACGATTAAAACTTTGGTACTTTGGTGGCGAAGAAAATAAGGGCGGAAATAAAGGTTTGGTCATTTACCATCGCCCGCACTGGTCTGCAAAATACGCCCGAACGCTCATAAAATTTATCAAACAAGAATGGCTGTGGTTATTAATGTTTGGTATTGCCGTTGTCACCGTTATGCTACTTGGACGATAGCCGGTTGCTTGGATAATCTATGCCTAGTCACCCTATTTCTTAATCACGCTATTTTTTAACCACGCTAGCAAAGTAGCCTAGCATAACTTTTTGTAGTTTTTTTGGCACAAATTTCTTGATACAAACACAGGGTATTATCATGACTTTAGCGTCATAATTAGCTATAATAGCCAGTTTTATATATGCCGAACAGCCCAAGATGACCATGAGCAAAATTCCTGTCGTACAGCAGTTTGATGCTAGCGCTGACCCTACCCCAACTTCCCCAGAAAAAACCAACCTACTTGGTATGTCAAAAACCGAATTGAGCAAGTTTTTTGCCGAGTTGGGTGAAAAACCCTTTCGCGCCACCCAAGTGATGAAGTGGATTTATCAGTTTGGGGTCACCGATTTTTACCAAATGACCAATCTGTCAAAAAAACTTCAGGAAAAACTCGATGCTGTCGCTACCGTTACCCCACCCACCGTCAAATTTAAGCAATTTAGCGAAGATGGGACGCGTAAATGGGTGTTTGAAGTGGCAGGCGGCTCACTGGTCGAAACGGTATTGATTCCGGCGGATGATAACAAACAATTTGGGCGTAAAACCTTATGTATCTCATCGCAAGTCGGCTGTGCGCTTGATTGCTCGTTTTGTAGTACCGGTAAACAAGGCTTTGAACGCGACTTGTCACCCAGTGAAATCATTGGTCAGCTTTGGGTGGCTAACCAGTCGTATATGGAAAATGTACCTGTCAGCGAGCGCCAAAATATGGTGACCAATGTGGTCATGATGGGTATGGGCGAACCACTCCTTAACTACGACCCAGTGGTTGCCAGTATGTCGCTCATGTTGGATGACTTTGGTTTTGGCTTATCAAAACGCCGTGTCACCTTGTCAACCTCGGGCGTGGTACCTAAGATGTATGACTTGGCCAAAGATATTGACGTCGCCTTGGCCATCAGCTTACACGCGCCGAATGATGAATTACGTGATGAGTTGGTACCGATTAACAAAAAGTACCCACTCAAAGAGCTTATCGAAGCGGCCAAGTCGTATGTGTATGACGAAAATCCGCGCCATAAAAAACACGTGACCATCGAGTATGTGATGCTTGCGGGTGTCAATGACAGTGATGAACATGCGCGTCAATTAGTGGCTTTGCTAAAAGACTTACCAAGCAAGATTAACCTGATTCCGTTCAACCCATTCCCACACGCCCCATATGGCCGCTCAAGCAATAATCGTATTCACGCGTTTAGTAATATTTTGAATAATGCGGGCTTTGTCTGTACGATTCGCCAAACGCGCGGGGATGATATTGATGCCGCTTGTGGTCAATTGGTGGGTCAAGTGGCGGATAGAACGCGTCGCTCAAAACAATGGCAAGAAAAAGTCGCTAAAAACCAACACAATCAAAAAAACAATGATTTATCATCATCAACGAAATAACAACTTAAATGAAAAGTCAGTTAAAGCAGGCCTTTAAGCTGGCAAAGTACCATATTTTTTTGTTATAGTAATTGGTTATGATACGCAAGTATTGAGCCATTTGTAATAGGGTTTGTCTTATGAAGCCAACGTCTGAACAACCAGTTATTCGACAAGTTTTTCGAATTACGCAACCTATATCGGCTGCGCGTTGTCGTCGATTAGTCAAGCCACTGTCAGTGTTGGTTGGCATTACGGCGTTAAGCGTTGGCATTTCTGCTTGCACCCAAACCACACAAGTCACGAGCCAAACCGTCACAAGTAGCAACCCCAATCGCACCAAACAAGACCCTCAAGAAATTGCCCGTGCTCGTACCGCGATCGCGGCTGAATTTATTCGCGATCACCGGCTCGATGATGCACAGCGTCAACTAGACCAAGCACTGGCAGCTGACCCAAAATCTGCCGCGGCACACGATATGATGGGCGTACTGCTACAGCAAGAAGGCAGCCCGATTAATCTCAAAAAAGCTGAAACTTACTTTAAAAAAGCGATTGCCTTAGACCCTGAATTTAGCCGCGCGCATAACAACTACGGGGTATACCTTGCCCAAATGCAGCGCCCGAATGAAGCGATTGCCCAATTTCAAATTGCCGGTGCCGCGTTGGGTTATGAAGGACGTGCTGATGCGTTAGAAAACTTAGGCCGTACCGCGCTGAAGGTCAATAATCGCCAACTGGCGATTCAGTCTTTTTTAAAGGCGTTGGATGCCAACCGACAAAGTATCATTGCGCGCGCTGAACTCATTGATATATTACTTGCCGATGGGCGACCGGTAGAGGCGCGACAGTTATACAATGACTTGGTGGTACTCATCGGTGAAGATAACTTAGACCCTCGAACACTATTACAAGGCATTCGCTTGGCAAGATTGAGTCAAAATGCCACCCAACAACAAACGTTAACCCAACGACTGTTTGATCGATACCCTTTGAGCGATGAAGCTCGACAATTGAAAACTTGGCTTTCTAACCCTGCGGCAACATGGAAATAAGATGGAAAATAGTAGCACCCCTAACCCTCAAGCGAACCCAAATTCGACTTACGACCTCAGTAAACCATTGGGACAACGTTTTCGTGAAGCGCGTGAACAGCAAGGTATTAGCTTAGAACAAGCCGCGGCAAAGACCTTTATTCTAAAGCGTCACTTAGAGGCTTTAGAAAGTAACAACTATGAAATGTTGCCACAGCCTACCTTTGCACGTGGTTTTGCGACCAACTACGGGCGTTACTTGGGTTTAGATGCTAAATTGGTGGCGCAAAGTTTCGATGCGCAATATCCAACGCAACTAAAGCAACAACACGAAACGGTCATCCGCGCGCCATTACAACCGATGGGCACACTGCACCGTGATGTTCGACCTGGGGTCAAGATTAACCCATTTATTGTCTTGGGGATTTTGGTGGCATTGGGCTTGGCATTTTTTATCTTTAACACGGTAAATAAAGCCCACACTGATAACCAAGAAACCACAACCACGGGTGTTCAAGGGATTACCACCCAAGAACAAGCCACCGGTGCATCACTCAATAACGCAGGTTCTGCGATTGTTGCCCCTGCCGTGCCAGCTAGTGGCTTACCTGCCAATGGTTCAGCGATTAATGGCGCCCCGCCTGCCAATGGTGTTGCTATCGGTACAGTGGTTGCGGCGACTAGCACCTTAGACGTCTTGGTACAAAAACCAACCACCGTCAAAATCACGGATGCCGCTGGCCAAATCTTACTGGATGGCGAGCAAGCTGCAGGAACTAGAAACTTAACCGGTCAGCCACCTTTTACCATTAGTATCGATGACGTCAGTAGCATCAGCATGGATTTAAACAAACAACCGATTAAGCTAAGCGACTACGCACAAAATAACAAAGCGAATTTTACCCTAAACCCTTAATTATTAAAAAAATAACAGGAAAGCTTAATGTCCGTGCATAACCCAATCAAACGTAAACTGACCAAAAAAATCTATGTCGGTAATGTCGCGGTGGGCGGTGATGCGCCTATCAGCATCCAAAGTATGACCAACACGGACACCTGCGATGTGGCCGCCACCGTGGCGCAGATTAACCGCTGTGTGGACGCGGGCGCAGACTTTATGCGTGTTTCCACACCGACCATGGAATCTGTCGCAGCGTTTGCCGAAATCAAACGCCAAGTTAGTGTGCCATTGGTCGCTGATATTCACTTTGACTACAAAATCGCCCTTGCGGTGGCTGATGCCGGTGCGGATTGTTTACGCATCAACCCAGGTAATATCGGTAATGAACAAAAAATCCGTGAAGTAATTGCCGCCGCCAAACATCAAGGCATTAGTATGCGTATCGGGGTCAACGCAGGTTCATTAGAAAAAGACATTCAAAAAAAATACGGTGAACCAACTGGCGCCGCCATGCTTGAATCGGCCATGCGCCATATTGATATCTTAGAGCGTAATAACTTTGACCAATATAAAGTGTCGGTGAAAGCCTCAAACGTGTTTTTGACCATGGATGCGTATCGCCTACTCTCACAACAAATTGATAACCCACTACACTTAGGCGTAACAGAAGCGGGTGTGTATCGTACTGGTACGGTGAAGTCTGCCATTGCACTCGGTGGTTTATTACTCGAAGGCATTGGCGATACCATGCGTATTTCACTCGCTGCTGAGCCAGAAGAAGAAATTAAAATTGGTTTTGACATCTTAAAATCATTGCAACTTCGCTCAAATGGGGTAAACTTTATCGCCTGTCCAAGTTGCTCACGCCAAGAATTTGACGTGATTCGGGTGATGATGGACTTAGAAAAACGCCTAGAAGATATTCGCGAACCAATGGACGTGTCGGTGATTGGCTGTAAAGTCAATGGACCAGGCGAGGCCAAAGAAGCCGATATCGGTGTGGTTGGCGCAAGTCCTAATTCATTGGTGTATCGCAATGGTGAAAAGAGTCACCTCATTGACACCAAGCAACTGGCAGATGAAATCGAAAAAATGGTGCGTGAAAAAGCCGAAGTGCTGCGCCAACAACGAGAGAATGAAATTTTACGGGTACAAGGGTAAACAGTCGTATTATGTTGACATCGATTAAAGGTTTTAATGATATTTTACCAGCCGCCACCGACACCACTCGCCCATCGAGCGAATGGCGTCAGCTTGAGGCGAGCTTAATCAACGTGTTAGACCAATTTGGCTTTGAACAAATTCGCTTACCCGTGGTCGAAGAAACCCAATTATTTGCCCGCGCCATTGGCGATGCGACCGACATCGTCGAAAAAGAAATGTACAGCTTTTTTGACAAATCAAACCCACCGACTGCCCTAACCTTACGCCCAGAAGGTACGGCAGGTGCCGTGCGTGCCGTGATTGAACACAATTTGTTACGCGGTGACAACCCAAAACTGTGGTACATTGGCCCGATGTTTCGCTATGAACAACCACAAAAAGGTCGCTACCGTCAGTTTCACCAACTCGGTGTCGAAAGCTTCGGTAGCGAATTACCGGATGCCGATGCAGAATTAATCATCATGACTTACAACATGTGGCAACGTTTGGGCATTTTGCCGCATGTACGCTTAGAGCTTAATAGCTTGGGCGAAAGTCATGAGCGTTTGGCGTATCGCCAAGCCTTGGTGGATTTTTTAACCGATAAAAAAGCCGAATTGGATGAAGACAGCCAACGCCGCTTGACCACCAACCCATTGCGTATCTTGGACAGCAAAGATGCCAACACGCAAAAAATCCTAGAAAACGCACCAAAATTGGCGGACTTCTTGGGTGAAGAAAGTAATGCCCACTTTAATCAGGTTCAAGCGTATTTAAGCGCATTGGGCATTGAATCTGTGATTAATCCAAAGCTGGTACGTGGCTTGGATTATTACAACAAAACCGTATTTGAATGGACAACTGACAAACTTGGCAGCCAAGCCACGGTCTGCGCGGGCGGTCGTTATGATGGCTTACTGGGCCAAATCAAATCGATTAATAGCAAATCGGATAAAGCGCCAACCTCTGAACCTGCCGTTGGTTTTGCAATGGGTCTTGAGCGTCTGCTGTTATTATTACAGACCGTGCAGCCGTATGCACCGACAACTGCATGTGATGTGTTTGTGGTCGCGCACCCAGACTATTACAGCCAAGGGCTACAATATGCGCACGAGTTACGCCAACAACGTCCAACCTTAAAAGTAAAAATGGCATCGGCCACAGGTATGAAAGCGCAGATGAAAAAAGCCGATAAATCGGGTGCGACCTTGACCGTGATTATCGCGCAAGATGAAGTTGAACAAGGCATGTTAACCGTGAAAAACATGACCACCGGTGAGCAGAGCCAAGTCACACGCGATGCATTATTTGACGCATCAGCGGCATTGGTCTAGTGTTGGGCTTATAAGATTTTTTTGTAGGGGAATTGGTAACCTGTCTATCAATCACCCATCACAATGGTTAAGAGTATCATTAAATAGTTTCGTGATAAAGTACTTTGTAAAAAGGCATTTGGCAATATGGTAAAAGACGTTACTCCCCGTCCCCTCAATGATGAGCAATCGTCAATGCAAACGCTTAAGCAATATGCAGGCTATATTATCATGGCGATGATTTTGGCATTGGCGGGTTATTTTGGTTGGACTTATTGGCAAAACCACGGTGGACGTATTGACCAAGCCGCAGCCAACGACTTTGCTAAGCTACAAAACGACCAAACCAACTTGGATAATTTAGCAACCGATGCGGATAAGACCAAACTTACCGCAGCACAAGCGACGTTTATCACCGACTTAGATAGCTTTATTGCCAAGCATGGTGACTCTGTGTATACCTGGCAAGCGTTGATGCTAAAAGCCAAACAACAAACCGATAGCAATGATACCAAAGGCGCGGTCACTACCTTACAACGTGCCACTCAGTTAAAGCTTGAAGATGCGGGTTTATCAGCGTTAGCGACCTTGCGTTATGCTCAAGCCCTGCTTGCCAATAACCAAGCAGACGAGGCACAAAAAACCTTGCAAGCCAATTTACCATCTGCCTTTGATGCCAGTAAAGAAGAATTACTGGGCGATATCGCTATGGCAAAAAATGATAAAAAGGCGGCTACAGCCCACTATCAAAAAGCTTGGCAAGCCATTGAAGCACGTAACCAAGCCAGCCAAGTCAAACAAGACCGCGCTTTGTTACGCCTAAAAATGGAAAACTTGGGTTTAACGCCAAAACAACCTGATTTGAGCGGTGGGGTTATCACCCAACCAACACCGAATATCAGTATGACGCCTGACGCACAAGGCAATACCGCCAGTGCTGTTGCGACTAATGATAGCAGTGCGGCTGCCTCAGCAGGGGCAACCAATCAAGCTGCCAGTACAACTAAATAATTAGGAATATAATAAACTTTGGCAAACACATTAAAAATATTGATGCCAAATTATTGCTAGACTAACGTTGATTGAGAACCACTATGACTGTATTTGCTTTTTTTAATTCTCGCCCATTGACTAGCTCAGTAAGCCAATTAGGTCGTGCGACTGCCTTGACCAGTGCGTTGGCTGTAGCGACGGGCTTAACTGGCTGTAGCTTATTTCAAAAATCACCAGCCGTGGTTAACCAACCTGCGCCACTTACCAACTTAAGTAATTCGCAGCATGTATTAAGTCCGGTGTTTAGCAAAAATATCAGCGGCAAATCAATCGCCTCTGTGTCGTCACCATCGCTAAAAAGCCTAAATCCTTTTGGCAAAAAACAATCCAAAACCTTAACCCAAAGTCCAAGCGCTTTTCGTGTTGCGATGGATGACCAAGGGTATATCGCAGCCGGTGCAGATGGCATGGTACTTGCCACCAATACGCGTGGTGATAAGCTATGGGAAGCCAAATTTAAGCAGGGTTTAAGCGGTGGTGTTGCGCTTGATGCTGCCAGTGGCACTGTGATTATCAGCGATAGCAATGGCAAATTGATTGCCCTTGACCGTATTACCGGTCAACAACGTTGGCAAACCCAATTGACCAGTAACGTGTTAGCCCCTGCGCTTATCACGAATAACCGCGTCATCACGATTGGTAATAATGGCATTATCAGTGCCAATTCCTTACAGACGGGCGATGCCATTTGGCAGTTTGCCACCCAAAACCCGAACTTAAGCGTGCGTGGCAGCACCTCACCAATTTTATTGGATAATAATACGCTGTTAGCGGCTACTGCAGATGGTCGTGTACATGCGCTTAATTTAGATAATGGGGTACCGCTATGGTCACGCCGTATGAGTAATGTACAAGGCGGTAGTGAGGTTGAGCGTTTGTCAGATATTGATGCCACACCTGTGCTGCGCGGCAATATGCTGTATGTGGTTACTTATAGCAACCAGTTAATCGCTGTCGATATGAGTAGTCGCCAATTGGCCTTCTTAAAAGACTATGCCAGCATCAAATCAGTTGGTGTTGATGATACCCAAGTCTATGTCACGACCCTTGATGGTAACGTTGCCGCGCTTGACCGATTGACAGGTAATGTGAATTGGGAAAGTGATGCCTTACATTATCGTGGGTTAAGTAACGCGTTGCCAGTGGGTAATTATGTGTTGGTAGGTGATGCACTAGGCTACTTACATGTTTTGGATAAGACCTCAGGTAACGTGGTCGACCGCTTGTCAGCACGGGGTGGCGATATCAGCCAACTGACCTTGAATGGCAACCAAGTTATTAGCCAAAGTACCAATGGTAATTTTAGTGTGTGGCAAGTTACGCGCTAACCTGTTACACTAGCCGCATTATGATGTCTGACTACCCAACGCTGAAATGCAGTGTTGGGTTTGTTAGTTTATTGCACCTTATTTTATTTTGCCTGATAATAATAAGCTAGCTTCTGTGAAGTGGTTTACCCTACTTTGACATCGCTTGGCTTATTTAGGAATGACTCTGTTATGAAACCTGTTGTCGCCCTCATTGGTCGCCCCAACGTTGGAAAATCTACCTTATTTAACCAGTTAACTCGTAGCCGCCAAGCGTTGGTTGCGGATTTGGCGGGGCTTACCCGTGACCGTCAATATGGTGATGCCACCTTTGAAGACAAATCATTTATCGTCATCGATACCGGTGGTATTGGTGAAGATGATAATGGCGATGGCACCATTGACGACTATATGGCAGCACAGTCGCATACCGCGATTCATGAAGCGGATATGATTGTGTTCGTGGTGGATACACGCGCAGGCATCACAGGTGCGGATGAAACCATTGCCAAACAGCTTCATACCTTGGGCAAACCGGTGTTATTAGTCGCCAATAAAATTGACGGCGTGCATGAAGCTGCGGTCAATGAGTTTTTTGAGTTAGGTTTTGGTGAGCCATTTCCAATGGCCGCAAGCCATGGCCGCGGTGTATCAAACTTACTTGAAACCTTGACCAAAGACATACCAACCAATGATGAAGCCGATACCGCGCCTGAAGGTTTACGTATCGCCATTATTGGCCGTCCGAATGTTGGTAAATCTACCTTGGTCAATCGCTTATTGGGCGAAGACCGCGTGGTGGTGTTTGATATGCCAGGTACCACCCGTGATAGTATTTATATCCCGTATGAGCGTGAAGGCCGTAATTATGTATTGATTGATACCGCTGGGGTACGCCGCCGTGGTCGTATTGATGAGAAAGTCGAAAAATTCTCAGTGGTCAAAACCCTGCAAGCGATTAAAGATGCCCATGTGGTAGTACTCGTGGTCGATGCACAAGAATCTATTACGGACCAAGACTTGCACCTTTTAGGCTATGCGCTAGAAGCCGGTCGCGCGATGGTCATCGCTATCAATAAATGGGATGGGTTAAACCAAGACCAAAAAAACTTTATCAAGCTTGAGATGGATCGCCGCTTTAGCTTTATTCCCTATGTTAAGACGCATCTTATTTCTGCATTGCATGGCACTGGCGTGGGCAATCTTTACCCATCCATTCATAAAGCCTATGATTCGGCGATGTTTGATATCTCAACCAGCCGCTTAACCCAGATTCTACAAGATGCGGTAACCGCGCACCAACCGCCAATGGTCGGTGGCCGCCGTATCAAACTACGTTTTGCACACTTGGGCGGTCATAACCCACCGATTATCGTGATTCACGGTAACCAAACTAACCAAGTGCCTAATAGCTATAAACGCTACTTAGAAAATGAGTTCCGAAAAGTCTTTAAGCTTGAAGGCACACCCGTACGCGTTGAATTCAAACAAAATGCCAACCCTTACGCAGGCCGCAGTAGCAGCCTGACTGATGCACAAAAAGAACGTAAACGTCGCCAAGTTCAAAAGTTCAAAAAACGGGATAAAAAACGTTAAAATAGTGCTTTTTACCTCATAGTCTCATTGATAAGCCCATTGGTAAGCCAGTGGGCTAATTTTGTGAATCTTCAAATGTGCGTTACTGAGAGTTACTGTTACTGAGAGCTACTATGGCCATGATGTCGCTGAATTACCGACTGTTAGCGAGACGTTTTATTATTCTGCCGTTGGTTACGCTTTGGCTTACTTTCTCGTTCATCTATGTGGTTGCTGATATAGTTATTTATCTACGTGGCCAAATCAACCATGCCAAGATGGTTAATACGTTGTTGGCACAAACAGTCACTAGCAATAATTCAACCACCATTGCCAATCAAGTAAAATTTACCTTAGCAAACGCGCCAGCGTATGAAAGTGTTATCTTTTTCCCGGTGAATGCGACAACGCAGTTTTCGACTGATAAAGTTAGTACATCGACGCTGTTATTTGGGCAATATTTTGGCATCAGCGAACCCGTTGTCGCGCAAATATCTAACAATAAGACGACTGCAGCTTCAACCAATAACGTTAATCAATTAATTGGTTATATCAATATCACCATTAACTTATCAACGTTACGCAAGCAATGGTTACGCGAAAATCTCCCGATTTTTAGTATTTTACTCATTATTTGGGTAACCATCTTGGTGTTGGTCGTTAGACGCTTACAGTCACTTATCCAGTATCTGCCCAATCTTGAATCGCTTAGCGAACGTATTTTAAGCAATCAGCTTAGACCCACTGACTATCAGCTTGTGCCAAAAGCCGATGATCGCTGGCTCGTTGAGCAAGCCATCTCTCATCTGTTATCCCGACAAAAACTATTATTAGGTCAAATCGAACAGTTAAACCAACAACAGCAACAATTGTCTGAAGATAAGTTTCAACAAACGCAGCAATTTTCATCCCTACAAAACACGCTGACTCACGAATTTAAACGTGCCGTTAATCGTATTGAGTCTGGCCTACAGCTATTACAACATCACTATATCAGCAATGAGCAAAAAGACGCGATTGAGATGATTAATTTGGGTACAGACGATTTGAATACGAAGCTGAATCAAATCATCCAGTTGACCCGTATCGAAAAAGGTCAAACAACGATTACACGTCGTCAATTTAGTCCAACTCGCCTTATCAGTGATGTCCTTGAACAATATCAACCCTTTACCGATGTGAAGGACTTACAGCTACGCTCTAAGGTCTATCATGCCGATTATATCTTGGAAGGTGATGCAGCCAAGATTAAACTGATTTTGTCATCATTGATTGAAAACGCGATTAAATTTACGCATACGGGTAGCATCGACGTCAACTCAAAATTACAACACCTTGAATCTCATATTCGCTGGACATTACAGGTGACTGACACGGGCATCGGTATTAAACCCAATGAGCTTGAGCAGATTTTTGAGCCATTTTTTCAAGTTGACCCAAATATCAAGCACAGTCTAAACAACCAAACGGTCGGGCTGTTTATCGCCAAAAAACTCAGCGAGTTGATCGGTGCTGAACTAACAGCTGAAAGTAAATTTGGTGAGGGGTCTACTTTTACCTTATCACTGGTGTTATCGGACTGGAAACAACATTATGGCCGTCATCTGTTATCAGATAAACGCTTAGTCATTTGGCAACCTTCACTCAATATCACCACGGCCATTAAATTGTTACGGGATGCAGGGGCGCAAGTCGAAGGTTTTAATGATTTGGAGGTACTCTTAGAGCAGTTGCGCCAACAAGCCATGGATATGGTCATTATTTGTCCGCGTATTACGCCAGAACAAGTTCAAAGCTTTGCTAAAACCTTGCGTCAACAAGAAACCAATCATCGCACTTTAATACTTTATAACCAAAGCCCGCGCCATTTAACACAGGGTGTTATAGAAAAGTTATCGATGAGCGGTGTGGATTACATTGAGTCACGATTAAGCCCTGATATGTCCGTGACTGATATTCAGCAGCTTGCCGAGTATCTAAACTAACGAGCAAAATAACGCACTTGGTTATCTGGTTATCCCGAATGATACATTCAGTATGATAACTTGGATTAAATAAGAAAAAGGCAGAACATGATGTCTGCCTTTTTTATGCCTCAAAATTTTTAAAACGGCTTAAAATAAGTTACTAAAGAACACAACAATATGTTGCCATAGACGTTTGAATAGTCCTGCCTCTTCAACCGCTGTTTCTGCAACCAACGGTACTGAAGCCACCGGTTTGCCATCTAACATCGCAACGACTTTACCCACTGACTGACCAGCCGTTAATGGTGCGCTCACCTGCTTTGGTAAATCAACCACGGTGGTGACTTTTTCTTGTTGAATTTTTGGCAGTAGCACTTGCAAATTACTTTGGGTAACGACATTCACACTATCAACTTGGCCAAAAGTCACTGGTACTGTAGCGAATTTTTGCTTAGCTGGTGCAACAATTTTGGTGGCAAAGTGACCAAAACCCCAATTAAGTAGCTCACGCGATTGGGTTGCACGGTCTTGTGCCGTTTTACTGCCCATAATCACGGAGATCAAGCGCATATCACCGCGTTTACTTGATGCCACCAAACAATAACCTGCCTGTTCGGTATGGCCGGTTTTTAAACCGTCAACGGTTGGGTCAGTAAACAACAAGGCATTACGGTTACCTTGGGTAATACCATTATAGGTAAACTCTTTTTGCTTATAAATTGGGTAGAATTTGTTGCTGTTTTTGATAATGGCTTGGGCGAGCTTAGCCAAATCTTGTGGCGATGCTTGATGCCCATCCTGTGGCATACCCGTTGAGTTTAAGAAATGGCTTTGTGTCATGCCAATTTTCTTGGCTTCTTCATTCATTAAATCCGCAAAGGCGGTTTCACTGCCTGCAATATGCTGTGCCATGGCTTTTGATGCATCATTGCCTGATTGGATGATAATGCCTTTGAGCATATCAATCACAGGGGCGGTCTGATTGACTGGCACATACATACAAGACTCTGTGCTACTACCCCGACACCAAGCGTCTGGCGTCATTACAACTGGTTCATTTTCTTTTAGCGTACCATTTAGTAAGCGTTGCTCAATGATGTAACTGGTCATCATTTTGGTCAATGATGCCGGTGGAAAGGGTTGATTGGCATTTTTTTGTGCTAGCACGGTGCCGGTATCATAATCGATAAGAACATAGGCAGAATTGTCCATCTCTGGCTGGGTAATAGCCGCTTGGCTTGCCTGCCCGACTCCCAAGCCTACCGCAAGGGCACCTAGGCCTAAGGTCAAACGTGCGATGCGATAGCCCGCTGATGTGCTGACGATGCCTGATTGATTATCACGGGATTGTTGCTGTGCTAGTGTTGCTTTCATCTGACTCACTCTTAACGCGTTTAACAAAAAAATTGCGGCGACTGTAACTAAGCAGGCTTGGCAATTTGTCAAACCTTAATGCTCAAAAATTCGCTTATATTACCAAATCACCCCCTATCGTTAAAGCAAAAAAGATAAATATTTTCTATGGCTTAGACAAAATACTTACCGAATATTTTTATCGACTAGCCATTATGACTTACGTCACGTTACTTTATAAAATCGTGCCGAGTCTATATAAAAAAACCGTCTATTAAAGACGGCTTTTGTGTCACTCACATACGGTAAAATCTTAATAGTCACTCGCAGCTAATTCAGTACAAATTGCTTTATTCTCATCTTTTGAATAGCTAAGCGTCCATTGACGGGTTTCATTCAAGATTTGTTTATAATCTTGTTGGGTTGATAAATACTGCACTGCCATACGTGGGTCACTGATGGTCGGCATCAAACGTTTTAGCTCATTGTTATAAGCGGTGCTAAAACCTTGTTGTTGGTTTTTAGGTAACATCGCCGGACAAATTTCAGACAAGACTTGCAGCAAAGCAACTTCTTCTTTGGTGGTTGATAACTCTGAAATATCAATAGCAATATTGGCATCTGTCGTATCCGCAGCACCACCACTCACTGCGATGCCCAAACCGACCACAGCTACCATTGATTTCATTACACGCTGTGTAGACGAAACTAGCGATTTATTTAGCATAGTAATTCCTAACGTTAAACGGTCTTCTTAGTCGATTCAAGCCTAGTTTTAATCATAGTAAAGCTTGCAATCGGTATACCTATAATGGGCTATATAATATCAAATTGAGCTTACTTGCAAGCAAAAATATTACAGTGATATTGTGTTTTATTTCGCCAAATTTTGGCTATTTAGCAACATTTGCGAAATATATTGAGTATTTTTATCAATCGGGCAATGTTAACTAATCAACTATCACCGCTTAAATACGTTCTTCAAGCGTACCACTCATAATCTTAGTTAACTATCAAACCGCATTTAACGCGACCATACCCACCCATTGTAACTGCTGCTCATCGATTTGCATAAACGCAATATCCCAATCCTGATAACGCATGGTGAATATCGTATCGTGTTCTTGCTGGCGATAAGCGGGTCTTGGGTCTTGCGCTAATAACTCGCAAATGATGTCCACTTGCGATTGGGTTAATTTCTTATCGACGATTAGTGCCGTTAAAGTACGTTGCACTTGATGGGTAAGTGATACTTGCTTACGGATGGGCTTATGCTCAGCAAAGCCACTTCGTGCATCAGCAATGCTGTCACTGTAATTGATATAGGGCTTGATATCGATAATCGGTGTACCATCAACCATATCACCACCGACAATGTGCAAACGCACACCGTTTGGGGTAGGTTCGATATCCACTAATTGCACCACCGAAAGGCCAATATTGGCGGGTCGATACATACTGCGCGTGGCGAATACCCCAATTTTTTGATTACCGCCTAATCGTGGCGGACGTACCTGTGCACGAAACTTAGTGATTGTCGCATCACTGGTCAAAGCAGTATCGCGATTTTGATGAAATTGCCATAACAACCAAATATGACTAAACGCCGCCAACCCTTCAAACGCCAATGGCTCACCAAATGGCGGTACAAACTCTATGACTGCAGGGACATTGACCAGGTTCGGTTGGCGCGGTGTGCCAAATTTTTGTATTAATGGGGAGCGGACATAGCCAATGATGGGTAGCTCAACGCTGGGCGCAACGGTCATATCGATTACCTAATTTGGCTAGAACTGAGAACAGGACACAGCGTGGTTGGCGTATAGACACCACCCTACCACGCTCTTGCCATGTGATTTTTTATACTATAATTATGCCATTATTTTGCGCATAAATTCGACTATTCTAACCAAAATTTGCTATTATATCGCCCATAAATCGCCAGTTGGCAACTTGAATAAAAGCAAGGCTTACGTTATGTCAAAATTTTATGAAGAAACAGTGACCCACGTTCATCACTGGAACGATACGCTTTTTAGTATCAAAACTACACGTGACCCAGGTTTACGCTTCCGTAATGGCGAGTTTGCCATGATTGGGCTTGAAGTCAATGGCAAACCATTGATGCGCGCGTATTCAATTGCTAGCACCAACTATGACGAAGAGCTTGAATTTTATTCTATTAAAGTCCAAGACGGTCCATTGACGTCGATTTTGCAGCATATCAAAGTAGGCGATAAACTATTGGTCAGCAAAAAACCAACGGGAACCTTAGTCCTTGATGACGTCAACCCTGGCAAACACTTATATATGTTGGCAACTGGTACTGGTTTAGCACCTTTCCTGTCACTCGCACGTGACCCTGAAGCCTATGAACGTTTTGAAAAAGTCATTATCGTGCATGGTGTGCGTTATGTCAGCGAATTGGGCTATCGTGAGATGTTTGAAACGGGCTTGTTTGAAGATGAATTTTTGGGCGAGTATGTCAAAGACAAGCTTATCTACTATCCTACAGTAACCCGTGAACCATTTCGCAACCAAGGTCGTATGACAGATTTGATGAAGTCAGGCAAACTGTTTACGGATATTGGTTTACCCCCTATTAATCCAACCGATGACCGTGCTATGATTTGTGGTAGCCCATCCATGAATAAAGATGTAGCGGCTTTACTCGATGAATTTGGCTTAAAACCATCGCCACGTATGGGCGGTACCGGTGACTATGTGGTTGAACGTGCGTTCGTTGAGCAATAAGCATTAGCGCATAACCTAATAAACTACCCAATAAAAAAGCCACATTATCGTGGCTTTTTTTATTTCATTAAGACCATCCTATTTGCATGCGGGTAGCAAGTTACTACTGGTACAGATTGGTAAGTAGCCTGCATCACTTAATACATCCTGCGCACGCGCTGTCAACAAGTACTGGGCGAATTTATCACTGGCTTCAACTTGATCTAGAACGATTGCGTCTTGATAAATAGCTGGATAACTGTCTTTGGGCAAAATCGTATAGTGATTTGATTGGTCAACACTGCCTAATTTATTACCGCCCGGTTTTGCCAAAATTTGTGATAAACCAACCAAACCAAAATCCACCTCGCCTTTATCCGTTGACTGAAACACTTCATCAATGCTTTTTTTATAAATCAAGTTTGTTTCGAGCGATTGGTACAAGTTTTGGTTAATCAGCCAATTTTCGGCAGCCACGCCATAACTTGTGATTTGGGGATTGGCAATCGCTAACGTCATCTGACCGTTATTGTCTAACATAAAATTGTCTAAGGTACTGGTTGGCGTGACTTCCAGTACATGCTTGCTACTATAGAGCACCAACTGACCACGCGTGTAGGTGAAGGGCTTGCCATACTTGGATGTGGCTACATTCGATGCATAACCTTGTTGATAAAGCAGTTTGGGAAAAACTTGATTCCCCGATAGATAAATATCAAACTTTTTCTTGTTACTAGTGATGGTTTCATACAAACCAATTGAACTATCATAATGTACATCAAGACTAATTTGCGGATTCATCTGTGCGAAATCCGCGGCTAACACGGGCAGAATACTCTGTAGACTGGTAGTCGCAGCTACTTTTAATGTCGTTTTCGCGGCTTTTGGTTGACTGGCAGCCGGTTTTGTCACTTGTTCGCTAGGGGTAGCGCCACTACTTTGACTATTATTATCTGCTGAGTTGCGTGGTGCTGATGGCTGACAACCTAATAGGCCAACCAGGGTAACACAGCACCCAATGCAACCAAAACAAGATAAATTTTTCACAGTATTTCTTGCCCCTTGCCTATTACTTACATAGCTACATCGACGACCTTAACGCTGTAACTTATCGTCTTTCAACACTAAAATAGATAATCTTTGCTTATCTTGGTACGTTTTGACTCACAATGCTCACGTAACTTCAGGCAAATGTCGGTTGAGTTTCTATAACTATGACGGTAAATTGATGGTATCTATTGCACATCACGGATCACAATCCGACGCGGAAAACCCCAAAGCTCGACCAATCGTTCATAGTGATCATCTGATAAAAGGACCTCGGGAAATGGATG
>CALJUC010000190.1 GCA_937975585.1 uncultured Moraxella sp.
AAGCGATTACACAGGATACCGAGTTTCCGCTTGTTTTTTGGCATTCTGCAAGCCCAATGCTCCTCACGCATGTACGAGCGGTAGAACAGCAATATGCGTTTAGCGCTTGTACTTTTCGTGTCGGTATGACATTTGCCAAATCGGCATTGGACAAGTTGGTTGGTGCAAATGGTAGTTATGCGTTAAATCCAACGCGTGTGATTCAGCAACAGCTAGATAGTAACGTAACAGATGTGTCAGATTCTACAATTACTGAAATGCGTTATTGGGCAATACAGCATGCAAACCCAGCCGACTTTCATAACAAGACTTACTGGATAAATGCCTAAATCATGATGGCTCTAAACCATAGAACAGCGACAAATAAAAAACTGGCATATAAGCCAGTTTTTTTTATATACCAAGGTGTCGTCAAGATTAACGCGCTGGTGCCATTGCCAAGTAAGTTTGTGGGTTAACCGCTTGGCCGTTTTGACGTACTTCATAATGTAGGTGTGGGCCAGTTGAACGACCGGTATTACCTGATGCGCCAATTTGTTGGTTCGCTGATACGCTATCACCCACGTTGACGTAGTTCGCTGACATGTGGCTATAACGGGTCACTAGGCCATTGCCGTGGTCAACTTCAATATAACGACCATAACCCGTACCCCAACCTGAGTAAGTTACCACACCATTACCAGTGGCATAAACAGGCGTACCAATAGGTGCGCCAAAATCAACACCTTTATGGAATTTGGTACGGCCAAAAATAGAGCGATAGCCATAACCTGATGTCACTGGCATGCTTGAGCTAATTGGACGAATCGCTAACATATTACCAGCAGTGCTACCATAACGATTTAAGCTACTGTTATTGATGGTAACGGTGTTAGAAAAACGATTTGCCAAAGACGCTAACGAGTCTTCTTTTTGCTTGGTCGTACGGCTTAAGGCTTCGATACTGCTAGTAATATCGTCGTTAGACGCAACATAGTATTCTTTACTACCTGTGCTGTTATAAGTGGCAAGTACCGCTTGTGCAGAAGTCGCAGATAATAAAGCAGCTAAAGGTAATACGGTTAACGCTAGTTTCATCAATCTATCCTTTGGTCTAAACCACCTCAAACACTATCATCGATGCGTGGTTTAAAGCATTTGTATTTCAATCAACGAATCACTTACACTACGATTGAAAAGCTAAAATTTTATCTCACTTAGGTTATCTCTATTCGGTTCAAGGTCAGCGTTAGCATGAAAAAACCTACCAATCATCTGGCTTCGCAAAGCGAACGTTTGGCAAACTATCAACTACCCTACCAATCCAAGCTCCGTGAACTTCAGCGACTGACTGAACAAGTTCGGCTCGCTTGGCAAGGCTTATTGCCTGATACGTTGCTTGAGCAGTTGATGGTCATTGCCGTGGATGGTACGACGCTTACATTAAGTACCCAAAACCATACGGCTGCCAATCACCTGACTTACAACCGCCAACTGTTACTTAACACGCTACAGCAGCAGTCCAACCAGTTTAACCACATTACCCAATTACGCTTTCGGGTCATTGTGCTTGAGCAACTAACACCTTCATCACCTACGGAATTACAATGTAATCAGAACGTTAGCAATGTAACATCACGTGACCTAAGTGAATCAACGAAGCGAAATATAGCACAGCTTGCCAGTCTTGTCACGGACGATATCGAACTTCAGCAGGTGTTACAAAAATTTATAAAAGACAAATAGTCCGCGTTTACAATGTAATTTTATGTAAAAACTGTTACTTTATTTAGATTTTTTAGACGTTGGTTGTCAACATTATAGATAGGGATGTAGTTATCACTTTGTGATGCTTACGATTTTATAGTTTTGTTAAAAAGATATCTTTACTCGGAATACAAGATACTTAGTCGGCTTCAGCGCTAAAAAAAAAGATATCTTTTATCCCAAGTTTCGCGGTAGAAAAAAAGATATCTTTTAAACGTAATACATACGTAACTAGCAATTCATTAATGAATGTTACACAGACTTTAGTAAAACAATACAACAATTAAATCTAACTAATTAATTCTTTAAGAAAAATAAGATATTTTCTCATTTACATTGTCATAACCTGTTACAATTTCAAAGTTTTTTGGTTCACTTAATAAGGCTTTTAATAATTGGTTATTAAGGGCGTGTCCAGACTTATACGCATAAAATTCCCCTAAAATTTGATGCCCAGCTAAGTATAAATCCCCTACGGCATCCAATACTTTATGGCGTACAAACTCGTCATTAAAGCGCAAACCCTCTGGATTCATCACTTGGGTATCGTCGAGTACAATGGCATTATCCATACTGCCACCAAGCGCCAAATTATGGCTTTTGAGATAGTCAATATCCTTCATAAAGCCAAATGTGCGTGCGCGAGCGATTTGTTCAATAAAGTTTTGGCTATTAAAGTCGAACACAATACGGCTATGCTCAGCACGAATAGCGGGATGATTGAAATCAATATCAAAATGCATGGAAAAGCCATCATAAGGGGTAAAACGAGCAATCTTATCCTCGTGGCGAACTTCTACAGGACGCAATACACGGATAAAGTTTTTGGGTGCTGTTTGCTCAACAATACCTGCCCCTTGTAATACCTCAATAAATGGCAATGCGCTGCCATCCATAATTGGTATTTCTGGCGCTGATACGTTAATCTGTAAATTATCGATACCCAGTGCGGCAATTGCACTCATCAAATGCTCAACCGTACCAATACGTTGCCCAGCGCTATTCACCAAATTAGATGACATCTGGGTATCCTTCACGATTTGGTAATCAGCGGGAATAACAGCCGCATCGGCAATATCGCTGCGCAAGAACACCACACCGGTATTGACCTCAGCAGGCAAAAATACCAAATTTACGGCTTGACCACTATGAAGTCCAATACCCGTCAAAGTCACTTGTTGTGCAATGGTACGCTGCTGCATATGACATCCTTTTAATCTTGACTGGCTAATCACACCTTCATTAGCAATATGAAAAAATGCCTCTTACTTGAGACAGTTTTCCCATGTATCGCTCATAAAATCGGTATTAGCATCCAATCATTAAGAAATAATTTGTTACATGTCGGCTAGTTTAACATCATTATAGGGACAGGTAATAGCAATTTCATGTACCCAAACGATGAAATTACTGATAATAATTATCAGTAATTCAAATGATGATGTTTCACCTCAATCGCAAGCATAAAAAAACCGGCATTATCGATTTGATAATACCGGTTTTTTAGTAACTATTTATCTAGCTAGTTTAGCTTATCTAGCGATACGCTAATTGATTAACGATTTTGTTGACGGCGTAAGTAGTCTTGGATGCTGTTACCTGCGCGTGGGGCTTGTTGTGGCTGCTGAGCAGGTTGTTGTGGCTGCTGTGGCGCTTGTTGTGCCGGTTGGGTCTGATAACTTGGCGCTGCCGTATTAGGTGCGTAGTTTAGACCCGCATCACGTTGTGCCAACGCTGCTTCATGCGTACCAGCCGGTACACGACTATTGATGCTCGCATCTGGCACGAAATTACCACGATTAGCGGCTGTATTGTCTAAAGTCAAACCGGTTGCGACCACAGTAACTTGAAGTTCATCACCCATATTTTCATCGAACACGATACCGTAGAAGATATTAGCTTCATCAATATCCACCAAGCTGCGGACTTTTTCAGTGATACGTTCTTGTTCATCAAAATTAAAGTCATCACTCGCGACGACGTTCACCAATAGACCTTTTGCATTTTTCAATAACAAGTTATCCAGTAGCGGGCTCTTAATCGCTTTTTCAGCGGCAACCTCAGCGCGATCTTCACCACTGGCTTTACCGATACCCATCATTGCGTGACCACGTGAGGTCATCGCCGTACGGATATCGTTAAAGTCGATATTGATAAAGCCGTCTTCTCGAATCATATTAGAGATACCTTGAACCGCTTGCATCAAGACTTCATCGGCTTTTTTAAAGGCATCTTTCATTGAGATTTTGCCGTATACATTCATCAACTTATCATTTGGAATGGTGATGATTGAGTCAACGAAGTTAGATAACTGCTCGATACCTTCTTTGGCAACCTTGCTACGCTTACCGCCTTCAAAGGTGAATGGCATGGTGACAACGGCCACAGTAAGCTTGTCCAACTCTTTAGCCAGACGCGCAATAACGGGTGCTGCACCGGTACCAGTACCACCACCCATACCTGCGGTGATAAATACCATGTCTGAGTTTTCTAGGATTTGGCGAAGTTGTTCTTCATCACTCTCGGCAGCTTCACGGCCTACTTCTGGGTTTGCACCGGCACCTAAACCACGGTTGTTGTTTTTGACACCCAATTGAATTTTGTTTGGTGCTGATAGACGATCTAATGCTTGACGGTCAGTATTGGCACATACAAAGGTCACATTTTTAATAGATGATTGAACCATGGTTTCAACGGCATTACCGCCACCACCGCCGACACCAATCACCGTTAAACGTGCTTGCCCGTTGTGGAATTCATGTGGGTCGTGTGCTATGGTGAATTTAGCATCCATATCCGGCTTTCTCCGAGTCGATTGACTTTAAAATAGTATTAATAACACGTGTATAACTGAGTTTAAATTAACAATTTAGATAGCATATGCTTATCATCATATCATGGGTTATTCGCAAAGGCGAAACAACACACATTTAGAAAAATCTTCTTAATAACTTGCTAACTTGTTGCATCTTTTGCTTAATAGGCGCTTCTTTTAATGAGTCAGGCGAGCTCTTTTCACTGTGTAAAAAGGCATCACTTTGACTATATAGCAAGGTACCAAATGCGGTCTGGAATTTACGCTCACCGATAAGCGATGCGATATAACGCAGCTTCTCATCATCTGTACCATACGGGGTATAAGCCGTAATGGCCGGATGTTGGTTTACCTTGTGGACTTTGTTGGCAAAAACTTTCTTGGCAAGCGGTAACAAACCGCGCATTTCTGCGCCACCGCCCGTAATCACATAACCTTGTTGTAAAAAGTCGCTTAATCCGGCACTATCTAGATCACGCTTAATGCTATTTAAGATTTTTAGATAGCGTGCCTCAGTGACATCTAGCAGCTCTTGCATATTGATGGTTTTTTCATCGTTATATTGCGAGCGACGTACTGTGATAAACTGCGTACTATCAATACCATTGCGATCCACACTGGCATGGGCTTTTTTCATCGCTTCTGCTTCAGCAATGGTCACATCAAGTAGCATAGATAAATCAAGCGTTGCGTGATGACTACCTTCATCAAAGCAATGGGTATAGACCAATTTTTCTTCACGGTACACACACACGCTGGTGGTTGAAGAACCGATATCAATCAGGCAAACACCGTGATATTTTTCTTCAGGCAGTAACCCATACTCAGCCGTTGAAACCGCATCAAATAACATTTGGTCAACATTGACATCACATTCTTGCAGCAACTGCTGCAGATTTTGGCGACCACGGACTGGCATCATCATCAAATGATACAGTACCATCAAGTCATTGGCTTGCATGCCGATGGCATCATCAACCATCTGCTCTCCCCCATCGAGGGCGATACCTTGCTGGGTATAATGCATCAAGTACATATTATCAGGGACATGCTTGGTTTTTGCCTGTGTCAATGCAGCGACAATATCTTTAGCCTGTACCAGTTCATTGACAATCTTGACTTCACCACCGCTATTTACGCTCTGTAAATCCGGAGTAGAAAAGCTTAGCCAAACACTGTTAATCCGGCAATTTGCCATGTCTTCGGCTTCAAGAATCGATTGTTTGATGGCGGACTTTAGACGTTCACGATGGCGAATCGTACCTTGCGCGAAGTCATGGTTTTTGACCGATGCCAAACCAATGATACGAATATCTTGGGCGCTGTGAACTTGCCCAATCACTGTATGAATAGCGGAAGCAGTAAGGTGGATTACGACGATTAAATCTGGATTTTTCATGTCACTTGTTACTTTTACACCTGGCCGCTTATCACGGGTATTGCTTAGGTTTAGTCCTAGATTTGGTACCAGAATTGGTACGATAATTATTAATATATAAAAATATCAACCGCTATTGCTCTACGCTTCTTCTCGCTTATCCCACTTTAGTAAAGCCGTTAAGGCTGCGCCGATGCCTGGCTTCCTGCTGCTTGATTTACTGCTGTATTGCTCGACCCTGTCTTATTTGCTAACCTTGAATGGGCGACTTATCTTTCGGTATTACTGCCATTGTCTGATACGTTCACCGGGGTTGCCGATTTAGTTGGTGCAGCTTTTTTGACCGTAGTGTTTTTTACATTGGTGTCAGCGATGACGGGTCGCCAAGTAATAGCCATACCATTTTTATAACGCAAATCAATGGTTTGAATCTTAGGCAGCTGTGATTTTAATTGGTTTTGGAGCATCACACTCAGTTTATACAGCTTTTCGCTGGTATTTTCGTTATCCACCATCACACGTAAGCCATTATCGAAGCGAAATAGCCACGCCATCCGTGGGCTAACAATCACTTCTTCAACCTTAAGCCCTAACGGTAAAAACCAATCACTCACTTGCTTAACTTGCTGCATCATGATAACCGCATTTTCGGTATCACCTTGCAACTGCATCCAAGGATGCGCCTGTAATTCTTGGCTATCGGCAGGCGTATACACCACCCCATTGGCATCAACTAGGCGTTCACTACCAAACTTTGCCACGGCTTGACGCGGTACCACTTTGACAATCAATCCTTGTTGCCAATCACGGCGGATATCCACTTGCTCAACCCAGCTTACCGCGGCTAGCTTATCAACATACGTCTGTAAATCTGCCTGTAGAAAATTACCCGGTGCTTGCTTACCTAATAGCTGCGTTAACTCGGTATATTCTTGACTATTTAGGCCTTGTGACTGAATTTGGATAGGTGCTGGTGGTAGGCGTTCTATTGCTTTTAACGCGAACAAGCCAAGACCTAATAGCAATGCCACTACCGCTGCTAGCAGCAATTTAGCAATCATATCCGGTGAACGAAAGCGGTTCGTACCCGGTGCGGTATCCAAATCAGCAGTTGCCAAAGTTGCGTCAGCCATAACAAACTCTAATCTCATCTGCCATGCCAGTACTATGGCCGGCAAAGTATCGTATAATAGCAAATAAAGTCTAAAAAAAGGTAACACGAATCTGCCAATCTATACAATATTCGTGTAAATTTTGTAAATAATTATGTAGCCTAAATTCAATAACGTGATTTAGCTTTTAGCCAGTGTATCTTGTAAAATCATCACACAAAGGCTGGCAAAATCAATCCCTTTTACTTTAGCAGCCATCGGCACTAAGCTATGATCAGTCATACCCGGTACTGTGTTTAACTCTAATAAATAAAGTTTGCCATTATTGTCTTTTAAAAAGTCAACGCGTGACCAACCCTTACCCCCAATCGCGGCAAACGCTTCACGCGCTAAGGCTTGCATTTGCTGTTCTTGCTCAGATGTCAAATCCGATGGGCATTGATAAATGGTATCGTTTCGATTGTACTTGGCTTCATAGTCATAAAACTTGGCATTTGGGATAATGCGAATGCTTGGTAACGCTTCATCGCCCAAAATCGAACACGCATATTCGCCACCAGTAATGGCTTTTTCTGCCAAAATCTCACCATGATATTGTTTAAGTTCTGGGTAAGCTTTGGCCAAGTCACCAGCGTTTTCAATCATCATCACACCGACACTACTACCCTCTGCGGCAGGCTTGGCAAATAACGGTAAGCCTAACTCAGCTTCTACTTGGGCAAAGTCGGTATCATCTTTTAGCACCACATAAGGGACATTTGGTAAGCCCAATGCTTGCCATACTAGACGGTTGCGGAACTTATCCATCGCAATCGCTGAGGCTAAAACACCACAGCCGGTGTATGGAATGTTAAAACCATCAAGGACACCTTGTAAACTGCCATCTTCCCCAAAGGTACCATGGAGTACATTAAATATACGATCAAAGTCACGCAATTGTGAAATATCGGTTTCTTTTGGGTCAAAGTGATGCGCATCAACGCCTTTTGATAATAAAGCGTTCAATACCGCTTTGCCGCTGTTTAATGATACTTCGCGCTCACTACTCCAGCCCCCACATACCACTGCTACTTTACCAAATTGGGTTACGTCAATTTCAGTCATGGTTTTTCCTACATTCATTTATTGGTACAAAATATTGATGTCGTCGCTGATGGGCGGCAAGTTATTGATTTTCAGTCGCTGTCGGACTTTCATTAAAAAACAACTGATGCTTTGC
>CALJUC010000191.1 GCA_937975585.1 uncultured Moraxella sp.
GTGCAGATATGAACTGTAACAGCTGTCATATCGCACATGGCAAAGTGCCACTTGGCGACCCGTACATTAATAGTTTTAACGCGTATCCATCGTATAATCCGCGTGCCGCCAAAGAAGTAACTCTCACCGAACGTATTAATGGCTGTTTCCGTCGTTCGATGAATGGCAAACCATTGCCACCGCAATCGGCCGAAATGAAAGCCATGTTGGCGTATATGCAATGGTTGTCAAAAACCGTACTGGCTGACCAAAAAGTCAAAATCACCAATATGGGTAAAATTAACAAAAACCTAAAACCAAACCCGGAACGTGGTGCTGAGATTTACCAAGCGCAATGTGCCAGCTGTTATGGTGACAACGGTGAAGGTAAAAAAGACAACCAAGGGCACATTGCCTTCCCACCATTATGGGGCGATAATTCGTTTAATATCGGTGCGGGCATGGCGCGTACTTATACCGCGGCCGCATTTGTTAAGTACAATATGCCGATGAGTACCCAAACCAAAGGCTTGTGGGGGCATGGTGGGGTGCTTACAGACCAAGACGCTATTGATGTCGCGGAATACTTTAGCCATCAACCACGTCCTGACTTCCCTGATAAAGTCAATGACTATCCTAAAGGCGGCGCACCAAAAGATGTACGTAAATAATAGTATTGTTTAGCTAGCAGTTTTTACCAAAACTCGCTAATACCCCCTAATCGGATTAATCGACTTAGGGGGTTTTGTTTATCTTAGCTAGGGTACCTATAACGACTTTGGGTGGATGAGTTATTTTGATAAATCAATCGCGTAGTCTGCCATACCTTTGCCAAATCTATCATCGATAATGCTGATAATTGGTAAGAAAAAAGGTGGGTTCATCGTGAACCCACCTTTTTTAAGGTTATACGATAAAACTAGATGATTAATCTAACAAGTCCTTGAGCTCGCCAAGCAAGACTGACAAGGTAGCTAAGGTAATAGGCGTGCCATTCTCACTATCGTGACGAATCTTTTGTAACTCCGCCAAACTTGCCGCATGCTTGCTCACGAACTCATCAATCGCAGTCAATGGCTCACTATGGGTTAAAAACTCACTGGCATATCGGCGGAAAGTCGCCATAATATCACTGCGTAAGGCTTGGATGGCACGGCGATCCCAGTAACTATCCTGAGGTAGCGCTTGGCTTTGCGCCAATAACCAGTCGATACCTAGTTGCTTATAAGCCTTAAAGTAGACACTGGCAACGGTGGCAACGGGTTGTTGTTTTTGTTCCGCGAACCACACCGCATCGAGAATTTGTGGTGACAGAGGCACGACCGCCAACCCTGATAGGGCATCTGGTAAGTCACCTTCAGCATAATGCGCTTTGATGTCGGTTAAGTACTCAGCAAAGTAGCTGGTACTTGGCTGATTGCCCATAAAATTGGTCGGGAGTGACTGTGTACCGTTAGCAAGCTTAGCGGTTAACGCTGTCACACTGATATCATCACCAAACTGCTGGATGAACCATT
>CALJUC010000192.1 GCA_937975585.1 uncultured Moraxella sp.
CACTCTTTCCCTACACGACGCTCTTCCGATCTACCAATGCGCCAAGTATTCGTGATGTGATTCTATTCCCTCATATGCGCCGCAAAGACCACTAAATTGTTACGTCGTGTCATTGATAATAATGGTTTAAATTGAAATCAAAAAAGCCAGATACCAAGCTTAATGTCAAGGGTCTGGCTTTTTTATTGATATAAAATAGTTATCGATATAAGGGGTTAGCCTAAGCAACAGTTAAGCAAAAAAAGCTACATTTTCACCAACAAAATTGGCGTTTTAAGTGAAGTAACAATGTTACACTAGTGAGCGCGAATTTTAGCCAAATTTTTTCTTAAATTTTCTTTTAGTCTTGATAGCTGCATTTGAGAACCATCCATGTCAGAGCAATTGCCTGAGCGTCCCGACGCCACCCAACCGCAACGTCGAAGTGAAAACCAAGATAAACAAGTCCACGATAGCCAAGTTAATGAAACACAAGCGTCTCAGACAGTAACCGAGCCGGTAACCACACTGCCACCCGTTTACCGCAATCCTAATAGATTTTTATTGTTATTGCCGTGGTTGCTGTTGACGGTGCTATTGCTGATTGTGTTTTGGTTATTTACCCATAATAAATTGACGCCAACGCCGTTACAGCCACCGCTTAATAACAATGCCGCTGTGACCGAATGGCAGCCGCCAAAACCTAATCCTGTGGCTGCACCGACATTGAGTAATCAACAGGATGTCGTCTCTTATCATAATGCAGTAAGCTTAGCGACCCAGTCGGTGGTTAATATCTATACCACACAAAAAGTGGCGCAGCATCCGTACCTGAGTGACCCGGATTTACGCCGTTTTTTTGAGCAGCATGGTGGTGTACCGGACATGGAAGGCGATAATACCAGTTTGGGTTCCGGGGTTATTGTGTCACCAGATGGTTATATTGTGACCAATGCACATGTGATTAGCCAAGCAGATAATATTGTGGTTATGCTCAGTGATGGCCGTAAAGCCGCTGCAAAATTGGTGGGTGCAGACCCAGAAAGTGATTTGGCGGTGATTAAAGTACCATTGACCGGGTTAAAACCGCTTGGCTTCAAAGAGCAAGTAACCCAAGTCGGGGATGTGGTGCTAGCGATTGGTAACCCGTTTGGGGTTGGCCAAACCGTGACGCAAGGCATTATCTCAGCGACAGGTCGCTCAGGCTTGGGTATTAATACGGTAGAAGACTTTATCCAAACCGATGCAGCGATTAACCCTGGTAACTCAGGTGGTGCGTTGATTGATGCGCATGGTCAATTAGTGGGAATCAATACGGCGATTTTCTCGCGCTCAGGCGGTTCGATGGGTATTGGTTTTGCCATTCCGACCAATATCATTGAATATGTGATGACAAGTCTAATTAAAGAAGGCAAAGTACGCCGCGGTTGGCTGGGTATTGAGTTGCAAGGTCGAGAAAAAGACCCAACCAATCTAGATGCAAGCACGGGTATTGAAGTAATGAGTGTGTTGCCGGATGGACCAGCGGCCAAATCAGGCATGAAAAAAGGCGACATCATCCTTGCCATGGATGGTAAATCGGTCAACGACGCCAATACCTTAATTCAGTTGGTTGCACGTCAATTGCCAAATACCGTGATCAAGTTGCGTGTAAAACGCGGTGATAATGAAGCCGATATCAACGTTACCTTGGGTGAGCGTCAACCGCAACAGACCTTACAGCAGTTACAAGGTAACCAATCACCATTGGATAACTATAATGATATCCCAGAGTATTCATTGCCACAGCGTCCGGATGGTAGCTTGGATGAAGAGCGTATTCCGCCAGAGCTGTTAGAATTGTTCAAAAATAAATAAAAAATAAGCGGCCAACAGGTCGCTTATTTTTTAGCATAGATAAGGTATTACGGATTGCTTGCTCGAAAACCCCCTGCTAACGTCAAACTTCTGCCACCATCAACGGCAATCGTCTGACCGGTAATATAAGGTGCAGTGGCCAAAAATAACACAGTCTGTGCAATATCCTCAGGCGTGCCAATACGTTGTAACGGAACACTTTGACAAATCTCGCGAATTTGTGCTTCGGTTAAGGCTTGCTCGGTTTCGGCCTCTGGTAAAATATTAACCCCAGGTGCTACCGCATTGACGCGCACGTTAGGCGCAAGCTCGAGTGCCAATGACTGAACGAGCATCCGGTGCGCGGCTTTGGCCATGTTATACACGCTATAGCCCAAAAAAGGGCGGTTATCCGCGTGAATGTCCAAAATACTAATCACATTGCCATTCACCATCTGTAAGTAGGGCAACAAGGCTTGGGTCAAGAACAACGGTGCTTTGGCATTAGAGTCGATTAAGTTATGCCAGTCTTGTGCTTGAATCTCGCCCATAGGTGTCGGGTAAAAACGTGACGCGTTATGAATCAACACATCTAGCCGGCCGGCACAACCGATAATGGCGTTTGCCAACATTTCGATATCATCAACGTCATCGAGCTGACCTTGAACGATATAGGCTGAATGAGCGCGTTGTTGGTTACAGTACTGCGCCAAGCTTTGTGCATCAGCCTCACTGGTTTGGTAATGAATAATGACATCAAACCCCGCTCCATGAAGTGCCAACACAATCGCGCGGCCAATGCGTCTAGCGCCACCCGTGACACAAGCGATTTTGTTGGTAGACATAGTTGTTATTGGCGTGGTCGATAGCATCGTCATTATTGTCTAGTATTTATGTATAAAGGGTCATCATAGCAATCTAACTATGATAAATTGAATAATGTAAACAAAAAATTGGCTAAATACAATGCAAGTTTACTTTTGGCAAAAAACCAAGATTGAGTTAACTGATGAATTACACTGAGCAACAGCAACGCGCTGAACAGCATGATCAAGCTTTACTAGCGTATCAAGCAGAGACTGGCGCATTTTATCAACCTGCATCGCGCCAAGTACGTGTATTGGCGGACTATATCGTAGCCAATGAACGCCAAGTACAATATTTTGAAAGATTAAAACAACGTGCCGAGATGCAACGTTTTTCACCCAGCTGTATCGATGTGACAAGCAAGTATTTTGACCCGATCAAAGCCATAATTTATCTTAATAAGATAGATAAAGCAGAAGCGTTGTGGCTAGCATTTTTAGTCATTCATACTGGTGATAGTGCGCGGTCAAACTGGCAATATCTTAGGCAGCTATATGGCAATCATGGTAAAGGTCAAGCATTAACCTGGTACAATATTGCTCAAAACCCAGCGCTAATCGACACGTGGATTGACAATAGCCTAAGCATAAATTCCATTAAAGATAATCGTTTCAAATTTGGCAAGCACCGCAAATACGAATCCGTCAAACAGATCGGCGCTGTGGTGCAAAGCTATCAAGACTGGTTAACCGAGATAGGCGGTATCGATGGATTGCTAGCGATTGACGCAATGTCTAAGCATTCGGTGAGTCCGGTTAGACAGACAGATAGTACAATGCAACGCTTTGCGGCGTTATATCGACGATTGCGGATTTTTCGGTTTGGTCGTTTGGCGAAGTTCGAATGGTTATCGCTATTAGGTTATACAGGGGTGTTGGATATTAAGGCCGACCATTGTTACTTGGCGGAGGCCACAGGGCCAAAACGCGGTGCGAAGTTATTATTTGGTATGCGTCGTGACAGTGATTTGGAAAGATTGGCGATAGACGTGGCGGATGCACTAGCGGTGGACTATGCTGCGTTTGAGGCATCACTCTGTCATTGGCAAGCGTCGCCTGATTATTACATGAGCCATTAATCATTTCTCTATAATAATCATTTACCCATAAAAAAAGACCAATATCATAAATGGTCTTTTTTTGTCTTATCTTATCGCTTAAGCTTGTTGTTGCTCAACGCTTTGTTGATAGGCTTGGTCAAAGTTGACTGGGGCAAGTAGTAATTGTGGGAAGCTACCGCGAGTGACGATATCGCTGACCACTTCACGCGCGTATGGGAATAACACGTTCGGGCAATAGGCACCTAAAATAGCACCCATTTGGTCTTCTGGGATGTTTTGCATCATAAAGATACCAGCTTGGTGCACTTCTGCGATAAACGCGGTTTCGCCACCATTATTAGCGGTAACATTGACGGTCAAGATGACTTGGTAATGTTCATCGTCTAACTTTTCTGCATTGCTTGATAAGTTGATATCAAGCTCAGGCTGCCATTCGCGGGTAAATACGTTCGCACCCGGTACTTCTAATGACATATCTTTTACATAAATACGTTCTAAGGCTAGTTGTGGTAATGCTTGTTGGTCAGCCATGGCTAAACTCCTCAAAATTGCGGTCATGATTTGCCGCTATCATTATTTATTACTAATGTGTCAACTATCATCGTCAGCGCATTAATATTGTTTTATAAAACATTTATCACGCAGCTTTAATCCCAGTTTAGTCACTGAGCATAAAGAATTTACGCGTTTAACATATCTTCTAGTTTACCTTCACGCTCTAACGCAGCTAGTTGGTCAAAGCCACCCACAAAGGTTTCACCGATAAAAATCTGAGGTACAGTACGGTAGTTATTGGTTTTTTGTGCCAAGGCTTGGCGGTCATCAGCTGACAACGCCATCATGCTAATTTCTTCATAGGCTGCGCCTTTATTTTTTAGTAGCATTTTGGCTTGGGTGCAATAAGGGCAAACTGGGGTAGTGTAAACTTTAACATGGGCCATGGGGATGTCCTTTTTGTTTGGTAAAATTTTTTAATTAAAATGATGTAGGATAAAAATACATTAAAGCCTTGGCGCAAACTGAAGCAGTCATGCGGCTAGGATTAGCTTATTTAAATAGGGTCAATCACACGATTTTCAACCCTAGCCACAATGTCATGTTATTTTTTTATTGAAACGGTTTTTTCTGCGACTAATGGTAAACCGGCTGCTTGCCAGTTTGTGATGCCACCATCCAAACGATACACATCGTCTTTACCAATCATCGCAACCGCAGTACCTGCCGTCATACCCATTTGGCAGACGATAATAATTGGGTGGTCGGCATTACGTAATGCGTCTACGTGTTTGCCAAGCTCAGTAAATGGAATATTGCGGCTACCTTGGATATAGCCTTTCTCAAAGTCTTTTTTAGGGCGGATGTCAATAAGTTCGGCATTCTCGTTATTGACCATCAAGCCAACCGCGTTTGGGCTGATTTTTTTGCCGCCACGTTTGTTTTCTAGGACGAAAAACAGCACGATAAGTACAAACATAGTGCCAAACAAAAACGGGTGACGCCCCATAAATTCAAGCCAACGTTCCAAATGAGCCTCCAAACAGCTGATGGCAATCAATGCCAACTAAATAAAGAAATTAAGATAAAAAATTGTCCTGTATTATAGCGATAAAACCCTAGCTTGGCGACGTATTTTGGTCAATCTATGGGTTTAACCTAATAACGAAGTTTTCACAATTGGCTGAGTATTAATATGACGATTGCTCAGTTTCCGATTGTAGTAGCACAAGGTTTTCAACACGGCGGGCTAACACCTCACCGGTTTCAACCGCATGCCATAACGCACAGTTGGGCGTTTCAGGTGTGTGCTTACAATCGCGGAAACGGCACTGACTGGCTAACGGTGCCAATTCAATAAAGCCTGCCAAGATATCCTCTTTCGTCAGATGCCATAATCCATACTCACGAATGCCGGGCGTATCAATGACCGCACCTTTGGCTAACGCAGTCGGGTCAAAGGGTAATAAGCGGCTCGTGGTAGTGGTGTGTTGCCCTAGCTGTGATATGGTTGAGATATCATTGACGGACTGTTCAGCCGCGGGCAATAAATGGTTAATGAGGCTGCTTTTACCGACACCCGATTGACCGGCAAAAATAACGGTTTTTCCTTTGACACTGGCATTAAGCTCGGTTAAATCGCCTGTTGATTCGGTAATTAACGTCGCATAGCCGAGCTGCTGATATTCTTGTAACAGTTGTAGCGTATCGGCATGCGCAGTATCTTGGAGCAAATCCGCTTTGTTCAAAATCAGTAGCGGTGTGACCTGTGCATAGTGACTCGCAACCAAGTAACGGTCAATCAACTGCGCGGATGGCGCGGGTAATGGGGCGAATACAATCGCCAACAAATCAACATTACTGGCAACCGGTTTTAGCTTATGGTAGCGGTCAGGGCGTGTGATGATGTTATGACGGTCATAAATCGCTTCGATACGCCCAAGTCCGGTATTCGGGTCAGCGCTAAAACGTACCTTATCGCCCGTGGCAATCAAGGGTAAATTGGTGCGCGTATGACAACGCCAAATACTGTGCAAGGTAATCGGCTGCCAAAATGGGTCTGGTTCATCCGGTGCGACAGGGGGCTTTTCGGGAATTTGTTTGGGGAGCGACGTGGCTTGGACATCAAGCTGTTTGCCGTAGTTACTGATGACAATACCGTCCATCAAGGTATCACTGTCGACCGCTTGGCCGTGTTGTTGTTGTTTAGCGATGCGGCGGCTTTGTTGGTCGGTCAGTTTACGTTTACGAATCAACGCCATGAGATACCCATTGTCAGTGTCAGGCAATGAACGGCAAAGGTCATATTGGTCTCCAATGTTTGTGCAACAAACCGCTATTTTAGCGCGAAAATCTGTTAAGATGGCGGATTATTTGTTAAGAACCTGTTTGCGAAAGATAGGGTGGCTGATAGCTACTAAAGGGGGAAGTATGAGTGTAGACAAACGTAATTTGATTTGGATTGACCTTGAGATGACCGGGCTTGATACGATGAATGATACCATCATCGAGATTGCCACCATTGTGACCGATAGTGAGCTCAATATCTTGGCAGAAGGGCCAGTATTTGCCATTAAAACCCCAGATATTGTG
>CALJUC010000193.1 GCA_937975585.1 uncultured Moraxella sp.
CGCTCATACGCTTGTTGCGCAATCGCGATGATGTCTTCAGCTTTGGTGTCTTGATGATCGGGTTTGAGCACAATCAATGCCATCGGACGCTCACCCCAGCGCGCATCAGGAATCGCAACCACAGCAATGTCGGCAACGCTTGGGTGTAATGACATGATGGTTTCTATTTCAAGCGAAGATATCCATTCACCACCCGACTTGATGACGTCTTTTAGGCGGTCAGTAATCTGTACAGTACCTTGCGCGGTCATATAGCCGATATCTTGGGTATGTAAGAATCCACCCTGCCATAGGTCGGTACCAGAATCGGTGTTTTTAAAGTAACTTTGGGTCAACCAAGGGCTACGCACGACCAATTCCCCCGTGGATTTCCCATCTTGTGGTTGCGGTTGGTTGTGTTTGTCCCATAACTCAAGGGCAACCAATGGAATCGGTTTACCTGTACGCGTACGGTAGGTAGTCTGCTGTTCGGCAGATAGCTTATCAAACTGTTCATCAAACACCGTCAAGGTCAAAATCGGGCAAGTTTCTGACATACCATAGCCTGTCATGACCTCAATGCCATTTTCAAGCGCTTGTTTCGCCAAGCCCTCGGTGAGCTTTGAACCCCCGATAATCATTTTTAGGTTGTTAAACTTACGCCCACGCGCACCCATTTCTACCAAAATCATCTGTAACACAGTTGGTACGCAATGGGTAAAGCTTACGTTGTGCTGCTCAATCAAATCAACCAAGACATTTGGCAAATAGCGCCCTGGGTAGATTTGTTTTAGGCCAATCATGGTGGCCGCATACGGCATTCCCCACGCATGCACATGGAACATCGGTGTCATCGGCATATACACATCGCTATAGCGCATACCCTTGCCATCGGCATTAAGCGACGCAGCAATGATTTCTGTGATGGTATGCAACACTAACTGGCGATGGGTAAAGAATACGCCTTTTGGGTCGCCTGTGGTACCACTGGTATAAAATGTGGTTGCGATGGTATTTTCGTCAAAGTCTTCAAACTCAAACGTATCACTGGCATTGGCCAACAACGCCTCATATTCACCTGCCACATGCTCAGGGATGGTATTCGGCGCCAAATCAATCGCTGTGTCCTCTAACCAAATCACATGCTCAACCGATGGCACATCATAGCGGTGGTCTTTGATCATAGGCGCAAATTCAGCATTAAGCAATAATGCCTTAGGCTTGGCATGATTCAGCGTATACAGCACCTTATCGGGTGATAAGCGAATATTGACAGTTTGTAGAATCAGACCGCACATCGGAATGGCAAAATAACATTCCAAATAGCGATGGCTATCCCAATCCATCACCGCCACAATATCGCCTTTTTGTAGCCCCAGTCCCATTAACACATTCGCCAAGCGATTGACGCGCGCAAAAAACGCCGCATAGGTATAACTGACCTTATCGGCATAGTGAATCGTCTGGTCACGCGATACGCTTTTGGCGCGGTCAAGTAAGTGCTTAATTAACAGCGGATAGCCGTACGCCTCAGGCGCAGACTGATAATCGACATCAAAATTTGTTTGATTCATAGACATACCAACATCCTTGTTTGGTTCAACATATCACAGTAACTGTGTCATCCTTGCCTTACTGTAGTCAAATTGGTTAATTGCGTCAATACTTGTGCCAAGGATTTGGCTGTTTTAGCGGTGACTCAAGCGTCGTTATTAAATTACGCCTTAGCAAACCACTTTGGCCCCATGATAAATAAACTTGCCCCGATTAACATGACCGCTGCCCCCACAAACTTACTCCAATGAATCGGCTTAATCGCAATGCCAAACCAGCCATTGCTATCAACCACCATGCCCATCAGCACTTGGCCCAAAATCATCAAAAACGCGGTATTGGCAACCCCAATCTTCGGTGCCAAAAAAATCGAGGTAAATACCACAAACGCGCCCAACATCCCACCAATCCATTGCCACCAATGATTGATACCGCTATTAAAACCAACGTTTGGTAGATTCTGCTGTACTGCGCCCCAATCCACCATAAAGACACTGACTAAGATTAATGAGAGTGTCCCGACACTAAACGATACCAAGGCTGATAAGACCGGTTGTTGTCCTAACACGTCACCCAAACGACTGTTAATGGCCGCCTGAATCGGCAATGCCATACCTGCGGCAAGCGCCAGTGCCAAAAATATAATATTCATGCAATTCCTTATGCGGTCTATCACCACGTAGACAATGTTTACCTAAATTATAATAAGCTTGGGCAAAAAATGATAATGACTAATATTATTTGCTATTAGGTAATAACGCTATGCTTGTGGCTTGATTTTGACCAATCAATACATTAGGCTAAACAAATTTTATAAATAACCCATAAATTCTTTTTTATGCCGATTGTTAGGGCTTTCTTGAGGTTTTACGCGATTCCATGCAAACGATATTTTCTACCACCGTTAACGTTTGCCTGATTGTATTAGTGATGGCTGTCCTATTGGCCAGTATCCATCCCCTAGAATTTGCCAGTTATGTGTTACACCAAGTCGGCACCTTACTATCGGTTCTGATACTGTTTTGGTATCGCAAAAAAGCAGCGGTGTCCGATAGCGCCTTTATCGGGGCAACCTTGTTTTTATTGATTCATATTGTTGGGGCGCGTTATCTGTATTCGTATGTGCCTTACAGTGACTGGACACAAGCCGCTTTTGGCTTTTCACTTGATGCGGTCATGGGTTGGCAACGTAACATGTATGACAGACTGGCACATTTTTGCTATGGGTTATTGCTGTTTGGTTATGTGTATGAGGTCATCCATTATTATTTTCCGTATTCGTCACGTCGACAACTGATTGTAGTCGCCCTGATGGCCAATATGTCTAGTAGCCTGATTTATGAATGGGTGGAATGGCTGTTAGCAATGGGGTTATCACCTGAACAAGCCGAAGCTTATAACGGGCAACAGGGGGATATGTGGGATGCGCATAAGGATATGCTATTGGCCTTACTAGGTGGTATGTTGGGTGCCGTGGTTTTCGCGAAGCGTTACCCAAAAGCGTGTTAGAATACTGCTATTATTTACCAATACTGAGATACTAACATGATCCAAGTGCCTTACTGTCTGCCTGCTGATATCACCCCTGCGCAATTTTTGGCCGAATATTGGCAACAAAAACCACTCCTGATTAAAAACGGCTTACC
>CALJUC010000194.1 GCA_937975585.1 uncultured Moraxella sp.
GGTGAACGTATGCGCACTGGTAAAAACCGTTAGTAGTAGCATGGCCAAATAACCTGCCAACGCTGCTCGAGAAGCACTGATAAATACAATCACACCTCCCAGCAAAAACAGTAAGTAGCCTAAATAACGCACCTTCCAATTATCTGCTTTGATGATATAGAAAAAAGAAATTGCGGCACAAAGCAAGGTCACAACCACGGCTTGGTCATTGGAGTTAAAAAATAACCCTTTGTAAGCACCTTCTAGGACTGTAAGCTCATCATTACCCTTGACTAACTCAACGCCCAAGAATAATTCGGCAAAAAAACCTGCATATAAGATAGCGCTTAAGATAAATAGGAATTTACGAACTTTATTGATAGAAAAGTTTACCGCCACTAAGTAACGATAGCTGATGTAGAACATAAAACCGATAAAAGAGAAAAAACACGTATCTAAAAATCGCTCAACACTCGGATGAAATAACAAACTAAGAAAGGCGGCGCCAATCATCACTAACCACAGTGCTACGGACGTTCGAATAGCCGGTGGCGTCTTATAAATCAGTAAAGTACCGAAGAATAACGCGGTATAGACAGGTGCTAATGCCGTATCAATCCTCGGTATGCCAAATGATGTCGCCAAGTACACAGCTACAATCAATGGAATCGTACTGATATAAAATAAAAATGCGATGACGGTGCTTTTTTTCAGGGTCATGACGCCAAAGTACTCGCGACTAGATTTAAAATACGCTGATAAGATACGGGTCGCCAAAAGTGTTGTTTGGCAAGCTCGATATTTATCTCACTCATCTTGGCTAACTCGTTACGATGCTGCGCTAGATAGTTTAATTCCTTCGCCAATGAACTTGGTTGACTTGCTTGATAATGGCGACCACCGCCTTTGGCCAACAAGTCTTTTACTTCTTGGTTTTCTTGGCAGCTTAAAATTGGTAATCCACTACAAAAGTAATCCGATAACTTATTGGTAATCGATTGCTGGGCTAACGATTTAATCGCATTAATTGCCACATCAGATTGTTTTAACAGTGACATGGCCTGGTCATAAGGCATTGCGCCCAAAAACTGCACACGGTTGCCATTTTTTTCATTGAGTGCACGTAGCCTTTCCTCGTCTGGGCCCGTTCCAATCATCTGAATCACAACATTGTCATTACACAGTTTTGCCGCTTCAACCACCGTATCGAGGTCGTAACTACCACCCATCGTTCCGATATAAGTAGCGACCAACGGCTCATCGGTGGTGTATTTATCAGGGTCGATATGATCGGTTACCCAATCGGCACCAATAAAGACAACGGTCTTTTTATCGTCAGGTAAGGCGGTAACATCCGCTTTATCTAAGTAGGTCTGAGAAACAGCGACTAACCCATCGGCAAAGCTATAGGTTTTATCAGCATACTGGTTGATAGGTTTTAATAGTAAATGACCGATCGGATTGGCAAATAATGACACAGGCCCCATGATTGAGTCAGGCCAAATATCTTGTACATCAATGATGAGTTTGTAGCCATAAGCGTCTTTATATTTACCCAATAAGTAATTGGTATAAATCAGCGGATAGGCGGAATAGACTAAGTCAAACTCGTTGCCATGGGCTTTGAGGTATTTTTCAAAATTTTGACTAAATACGCGATGACTGGTCAAACGCCCTAGGCTCACATTTTTTTTATACCCGGGTTCATCAATGAGTATCGTGTTGACTTTGTCTAAAGGATAGGTTTTTGTCCGTTGCTTTTTTAATAAATGACAAAAACGGCTGGTCACCAAGGTAACATTATAATGTTCAGCCAACATGGTCGCGACTGTGATAAAACGGTTGGCGCCTGGCTCATCAGGAAACGATAGATAAGGCGCTAACAGTAGGATATTTTTTTTATTTGGCATAAACTTTCCTTTTTACGACATCGATCATCATTTCGATATCCTGTTTCTTTGGTATCATCTCTTTGTAGACGTTTAGATGCGTTAGTTTTTGATAGGCATACATGCGTAAGAAAAAATCACATGAATAGGCAATACTCGTTGCGACGGCAGCACCGAGATAGCCATACTGGTAGATTAAAATGATGCTTAAGACGATATTGATGATTAAGACATAGATGGCATTGTGCAGATTAACATTTGCTAATCCCCTGGCTGCGATATCGCTCGCTAAGATTCGAGAAGGCGCCCATAGCACAATGCCAACGGCTAAGAATAAACAGACATACACGGAATCTTTATAGTTAACACCAAACATGATTTGGATAATGAATGGCGATAACACCAAAAATCCGAGCGCCAATATCGTGGTAATGATTAGCACCAACCTTGCGGTGGTAACCGTTAAGGTAGATACTTCTTTGGCGTTGTCATTCATCTCATGAGTGATTTTGGGTAGTAAAATCATACTCACCGCTTGCGAAGGCAACCAAAGTTTTTCCACCAGTTGTAAGCCCACCGAGTATAAAGCGACTTGGGCGGGTACGGTGAAATGACCTAATAGCAAGATGGATGAGCGATAATTTAACAGGGTGACGATATTACTAAGATGCGAAGCGATGCTATATTTAAAAAAATCCTTGGAAAATTTGACCACCGAATACGAGGATAATTTGATGTGTTTGATAGCAAGGTAAGTAATACCAATGAACACAATCGAATTGGCTATCAGATAGCTGATCAATACACTTTTTAGCGAATTAGAAATGATTAACCCGGTTACCGTGACACACAGTAATACCAAGGGATTAACCACAGCAATCGCATTGTAAACAGTGTAATTTTGTATCGCTTGAAAAATCGTTGGAATGACGGTCAAAAATAACACGGGCAATATCGCAACCGCGGTTAAAATCAGCAATTCATACGATAAGCCGGGGAAAAATGCTGAGCTGAAAAAATATAAAAATACGAGCGTGACACCCACACCAATGAGTGCGATTAACCCTAAAATAATAACGTTAACGTACAGCACCTCACTGGGTGAAATCAGCTTTCTACCGATACCATAAATGTTGGCGCTTTGAATGCCAAGTGTTAACATCGGCGCCAATAAGGTTGGTAACAAAATGGCGAGCGTGTACTGCCCCATTTCAGGAACCGTTAGAAAACGCGCCACAATCACAAGGTTGGCGACTTGTAATAACCCTGAAACAATCTGTCGAATGACTGTTAAAGAGACTATCTTAAGCACGCTGTGCCCCCTTGATACATGTCGAGTAAATTTCGAGCATATTGTCTATAAACACGCGTTCTGAAAATCGATCTAGGCAATGCTGTCTAATCTCAGCGCGGTTATAAAGCTGCGGTGACTCAATCATATCTACCATGGCGTTGGCTAACGCATTGATATCATGGTTCTCAACCAAGATACCATCAACGGGTGTCAAGATAGATTCTGGCCCACCGCATTTGGTCGCAATCACTGGTGTACCTTGTGACAGTGCTTCAATGACCACAACCCCAAACGTTTCCACTTGACTGGATAAGACAAAACAAAAACTCCCAGCCATCAAATCTTTGACTTGTTGTCGATTAATAGGACCTAAGAACGTCACTGCATGGCTGATATTTAACTGCTGTGATAATTGCTGTAAATTAGCTTTTTCTGGCCCATCACCTGCTAGAGTTAGTCGATAGGTAGGATGCTTTTCCAATACTTTGGCGAACGCTTGTAGCAGGTTATCCAAGGCTTTGACAGGATGTAAGCGGGCGACCACGCAAAACTGCTGATTATCCACCGGTTTATCGGACTGCTGTTCAAACATTTTATCCAATAAATTTGGGAAATACGTCCAGTTGCTACCGGAGAATTTGGCAGTTAACAGCTCGGCTAAATCATGACTAACAGCCATATTGTGACAGCTGTTATTGGTCACCGCATTTAAATAATTCGTCTGCCAATCTTTGACCAAACCTCGCGCATAGGTAGAACTATGTTCCATGACACAGTATGGAATATTGTATTTTTCATGTGCGTTTAAAGCCACAGGGCCAGCCATGGTCATACTTTGTACATGAATCAAATCGGGTTTTCCATGTTGCTTGATATAGTCTTCCAATAATTCGTTGCCCGCTGCTGTCCAGCGATGCAAATCCAAATAAGGTACTCTAGGAAACCAAAACACCCCATGTTTCATATAGGTGGGTACATCACCATCTTGCCAAACTTCGATATCATAACGTGCAATAATTGCGCGTTTACCGAGGCGCAATGAGCGAAACTGTGGAGCGATTACCCCTACTTTGTGACCCATATTCGATAAGGCGTGCGCTTGCTCTCTAAAAAAACTACCGTTAATATCTTTTTCATTCAACGGATACCAGGATGTGATATATAAAATATGCATTACATCTGCTCGTAAAGTGAGATAAGTTTTTTAGAGAAACTGTCTGGGTCGCACTGCTCAATAATATTGGCATAAGCGTTTTCTACGCGTTTAGTGGTGGCCGCAGGGTTGTCGAGGGTTTCAATCACTGCGTTAACCAAGGCTTGATTGTTATTCGCTTCAATCAAAAAGCCTGTTTCGCCGTCAATGACAATCTCGCCATGCGCAATGGCTTCGTAAGAACAAACCGGTGTTTTGGTAACCATGGCTTCGATAATTGAATTTGACAGTCCGGCACCGCCATCACCCTCAATCACAAGCGGGCTCACATAGACATGAACTTGTTGCATAAAGGCTTCAACATCACTCACATTGCCAAAAAAGGTTACTTTATCTTCCAGTTGATAGGTTTTGACCAGTTCCTGTAGGGCTGACATTTCAGAGCCACTACCGCCGATAAGGAATTTGACTTGGTGGCCATAGACAGGGTGTTTGACCAATTCTTTTGCCATTTCAATAAACAAATCAACACGGCGAACTGGTCGCAATGATGATAGTGTGCCAATCACAAATGGTGGGGTTGCCGGTTTCTCGCGTACCGCAGTTTCAGGGTTTAGACGATACGCATTATAAACATAGTCAGTATTAGCAGGCTCATAACCATATCTGATAAGTTTTTGCTGCTCCATCTTACAGTTGCCAATGCCGCGCACGCCCATCTTGTTGAACATCGGTACGATTCGGCCATAAGTTTCATGGTCAAGACCGCGTGAGGTCCAAAAGATTTTTAAACCTTTACGTCCAGTCAAGGTTTTTGCCAACCAAATAAGCGGTACAGGTCGCGCCATTTGGGCATGAATCACATTAATGTCTTTGTCTTTAATCACCTGGCATAGTTTTTTGACATAATTCATGATGGCTAAAGGATTTTTAGTGTGTGCTTCGGCATCGAAATTTTCAACACCGAGGGCTTCTACTTCCTTTGAAAAGGGACCCGATTTACCAAACACTCCCACATATGGCACTTGATTAGCCAGTTGCTTGGCCGAGATATAAGTGGCGACTTCAGTACCACCGACTTTGCTCATATCACTCACTAAAAGAACGCGTAGGTTATTAGATGGCATGGTTGGCTCCGACCGTTATTTGCTGTTTAGGATGCTATTTATGATAAGGTGTTAAGTAATGAATGAATTTATCTTTATTAGAAATATGTTGTATGGCAGATAGCGGCTTGTCTGATCGCTTATCTGCCAAGTGCGCTGCTATTTATAAACGGATATCGGTATCCTTGGCATCGAATACATACTTCACATCATAAATAACATGGTTGTCTTTGACTAAACTGCGAATATAGTCAATACCTAGCTTCTTGTAAGACTTATGATCAACAGCGACAATCACGCCATCGTATTTATGTGCTTCTAGATGGTCGATAAGCTCGATGCCATAGTAATCTTTGACTTCTTGTTTATCTGCCCAGTCATCATAAACATCGACATTGATATTAAAACTTTTGAGCTCTTTGACCACGTCAATAATTTTGGTGTTACGCACATCTGGACAATCACCTTTAAAGGTAAAGCCCATCACCAAAACATTAGCTTCATCAATATGAATTTTTTTACTGGCCAATTTTTTGACCATTTGGGTGGCGACATATTGACCCATGCCATCATTAATACGACGACCTGCCAAAATAACTTCAGGACGGTAGCCAACTTCTTGGGCTTTGTGGGTCAAATAATATGGGTCAACACTAATACAATGCCCACCGACCAAACCAGGCTTGAATTTTAGGAAATTCCACTTACTACCGGCTGCATTTAACACGGCCTCGGTATCAATTTTCAAAATGTTAAAGATTTTGGCAAATTCATTAATGACCGCGATGTTGAGGTCGCGTTGGGTGTTTTCGATGACTTTTGCGGCCTCTGCGACTTTGATTGACTCGGCGCGATAAGTACCGGCAGTGATAATTGACCCATAAACCGCATCAACCAAATCAGCTATTTCAGGGGTCGAGCCAGATGTGATTTTGGTGATTTTGGTTAAGGTATTCACCTTGTCGCCTGGATTGATACGCTCTGGACTATAGCCTGCAAAAAAATCTTGGTTAAACGTCAGGCCAGATACTTTTTCAATAATCGGAATACAGACTTCTTCCGTTGCACCGGGGTATACAGTCGATTCATATACCACAATGTCGCCTTTTTTGATTACTTGACCCACCGAGGTCGAAGCGCTTTGTAAGGGTTTTAAGTCAGGTGCATTACTGTCATCAATCGGTGTTGGCACTGTGACAATATAAAAATTACAAGATTTCAAATCTTCCAAATTGGTTGTATAAGTGAGTTGGGTTGCCGCTTTTAAATCGTCGCTGCTGACCTCAAGGGTTTGGTCATGTCCAGAGCGCAACTCCGCGACACGTGCTTTATTGATATCAAACCCTACCACGGAGCGATGTTTCCCGAACTCAGCGGCCAGTGGTAAACCAACATAGCCAAGACCAATAATGGCGATCTTTACATCTTCGAGTGTCATAATTTTTTATCCTACTAATTAATAAGGTGTTTTTAAATTAAAAATCATTAAACAGCCTGTCCTACAGGGCGGTCTTTATAGCCTTCAACAAAAATTTCAAATTGATGTTTAAGCCAATCGGTATCCTGCTTGTCGGCATATTGCTGACAGACTTGCTGTAAAACATCTTCTAACACAGCAAGTTCTACCCTGTTTTCACGCGCCTGCATAATCAGCTCATGTGAGGTTTTATCGATGTTGTCACCACCGATAATCAGTTCTTCATAAAGCTTTTCACCAGGACGTAAACCGACATACTCAATCGCAATACCTTCTTGCGGATTCGTCATTTCACCTTTAACTTTAAAACCGCTTAAGTGAATCATGCGTTTTGCCAGGTCAACAATTTTAACCGGTTTACCCATATCCAAGACAAAAACTTCGCCGCCTTTGGCCATCGCGCCCGCCTGAATAACCAATTGCGCGGCTTCAGGAATCGTCATAAAGTAGCGCGTAACATCTGGGTGGGTGACAGTGACAGGACCGCCTTTGGCAATCTGTTTATTAAACAAGGGAACGACTGAGCCAGAAGAGCCCAAAACATTACCAAAGCGCACCATGCTGATAATCGTGGTGTTTTGGCTAGCGGCTAATGCTTGGCAAGCCAGCTCAGCCATGCGTTTGGTAGCGCCCATGACATTGGTTGGACGCACGGCTTTATCAGTTGAAATAGCGACGAATGTTTGTACACCTGTATTGATAGCGGCTTTGACGGTACGGTAGGTACCGACAAAGTTATTCATAACGCCCTCATACTCGTTGGCTTCGACAATGGGTACATGCTTGTAGGCGGCCGCATGATAAATAGTTTGAACCTGATATTGACGGCATATATCCTCAATCAATGCCTGATTGGTGACGCTACCTAAATGTGCATGAATTTGGGTATGAGTACCAGTCGCTTTGATAGTATTTAATAGTTCATGCTGAATCGAATACAACGCAAATTCTGATAGCTCAAATAAAACCAGTTCGGCCGGCTGCTGTTTCAAAATCTGTCGGCATAATTCACTACCAATAGAGCCCCCCGCACCGGTGACCATCACGACTTTATTAACAATATTTTTTTGTAGTAAGTCGGTATTTGGCTCGACAGTATCGCGTTGTAGCACATCAAGAACATTGACAGGCTTGATATCAGACAGCTTAATTTTACCGCTAGTAATATCTTCCAAGCTTGGAATTTGGGTGATTTTGACCGGCGTATCGACTAATTGCTCAATCAGAGCAGTCTGTAGATGCTTTAAATTTTGCGGTAGCGAGAAAAAGATATGTTTGACGTCCAATTTGTCAACGATATCACGAACTTCATCGACCGGATAAACTTTAACATCCAGTACCCGTGCGCCACTTAATGGCTTACGCTCATCGACGATACCCACAATGCGATATTCCGGATTTTGCTGTAACACATGGATGAGATCTTTGGCAACATGACCGACACCGTATACCAAGACATTTTGCATATTGGTATTTCTACGTGTCTTATGCAATCCGCGCACCACAACAAACTGCGTAATGATACGGCTGTTCCATAACCACATATATAATAAAAACATATGGATGGCGGGCGCGGCTCTAGGAACATTAGGTGTGACTTGATAGACAATCAATGCTTGACCTAAAACCAAACACGCCAACAAGACCATGAGCACATAACGCATGCTTCGGTCTTGGAAGACACGCAACACGTGGGTATAAAAATGGGTAAGACCTAATAAAACGATGGGCAGCGCTGCAAAAAATACAATGATCGTAGCAGATACGTGAAATTGAAAATCACCATAGCGTAATGCGATAGCCAGCAACAACGTAATCAATGATACGATAAAGTCAACCGCAATCAACCCACTAATCTTGACCCAGCGGGGCAGCTCAATGGCATAAGACAATAGCTTACGCAAAAAAGAAGGGCGAGCATTTAGGTAAGGGTTAGACATTTAACAACCTAAGATAGATATTTAGTGAACAGATATAATGATTAACTAGCTATATCAGTTGGTAATTTATTTAAATATATGAATGACATATCGGTTTATGTTGGTTTGGCTTTATAGCTATAACTATAGTGATAATTCGAATTTTCTAATAAAGACTGTTGCGTGCTATTAAAGATAATTCCCTGTACCGGAATTTGTGCACGATTCAGTCGTTCAATTGCGAAATCCACATGCTTGGTGGTCGAAACCCCATAGCGCGTGACAAACAACACCGTATCCATCAATTGACCAATCGCCAAAGCATCGGAAGTACCCATGACTGGCGAGGTGTCAATGATGATAAAATCGTAACTACCCGCGATACTGTTAAAAAAGTGCTGTAAGCGCTCATTCAAAAACAACTCAGACGAATTCTTTTGATAACGGCCACGTGGTATAAAGTCTAAATGCTCAAATGCGGTACGTTGTATCAATTGAGATGGAAAACTTTTATCGACGCTAACACTGATATCGTTTAAGTAATCTGTTAAACCGTAACTATTGAGTTGGCTAAAGTATTGTTGTAAATGACCTAAGCGCGCATCCGCATCAATTAGTAGTACATTTTTACCCGCTAGCGAAAGAGCGACCGCGAGATTGGCTGACACAAAAGATTTACCGACATTAGGGCCTGCACTGGTAATCATGATTTTATTGTTGTTACTACTTGTGCGAGAGAAGAGTAAGTGAGTACGTAATGACTTAATCGCCTCGTTGGTAATGCCATCGGGTTCAACATTCTCCAGTAATGGTAATTTGCTGAACTTTTTGCGCTGCATTTTTTGTAAGCGTTTTGATTGGGGAATCACACCAATCACAGGGACATCGGTCTGTGTTTCTAAAGCATCGACATCTGTGATTCCTCGATTGAGCAATGATTTTAAAAACGCTAAACCAATACCCAGCATCAAACCAAGTAACATTGCCAAAAATACTGTTTGCGCTTTTTTGGGTGAGATTGGCTCGTTGGTGCTAATCGGCAAGTCGACAATACGCACATAGCCCATTTCACCGGCTTTAGCAATTTGAAGCTGCTCATAGTTTTTGAGCATGGTCAGATAGATTTCGCTATTGAGTTTAACATCATCTGACAGGGCTAAAAATTGACGCTGAATATTAGGGATAGTTTCAAGTTTTGCATTCAAGGCCGCTTCATTATTACGCAACTCCGCAATTTGCGCGTTCAATTGCTTGAGCACTGGGTATTCATCGGTATAACGCTCAGAAAGTTCGGCACGTTTTAACTCAAGCTCACGCAAGGATGTCTGAATCGCACCACGCTCTGTGATGGCAAGTCTTGATTCTTGGTCAATATCAACCGTGGCATTTTGTTTGCGAAACTGGTTAAATGCGGCTTGCGATTGGTTTAGTTTGGCTTGCAGTTTCGGCAGTTGCTGCTGCATAAACGCTAAGGTTTTAGACGTTTCTGCTGTACTGCGTGTTTCATTTTGTTGTTCGTAAGTTTGGACAATCTGCGTCAACGCTTGGGTAATTTCGTTTTGATTGGTACCATCTAACGTGGCTGATAAGATGCCAGTTTGTTTGCCTTGCTCTACCACGCTTAGGTTGGCTTTCAAGGCATCGATAGCAACCGATGGTTGATGTTTGACCAAGGTGTATGATTCACCGAGTGGTAGCGATTTGACTAAAATTTCAATTTTGCCTGTGGGGGTGCTAAACGATAACGGCGTATTAATTTTACCTTTTAAACTTAGCCCTTCATCATTAGTTAGCTGAAAATCTTGCGCGCTCGTACTAGTAAGGACAAAAGCTTTGTCGTAATACGCCTTTGGTACTTCAAATCGTGTGACCCAAGCACTGCCATCTGACGCGCCTACCCCGTTGCTAGTATGCGTGATAAGTTTATCATTGGTAGCGAATAGTTTATTGAACAAACCAGTTTGATTGGGTGCCATGCTAGTATCTAAATTCATACCACGAATCACAGGCCATAGCACAAGACGGGATTTTAGTAACTCAATTTCTGTTTGCGCTGAACCATCATCGATTTGCAATAAGCTAGAAACATCCGTACCGAGTGCTGACGCCCCTTGTGATTTTTTATTTACCTGTATCACTGAGTTGGTACGATAAATCGGTGTGGCTGTCTGAACATAAAAAATGCCCGCTGCCAAACCGAGTAATAACATGAATAAAATTAATTTCCAATATGTGAGCAATACGGCTAATAGTGCTCTTAAATCAATTTCATCTTCAGAAACTTGTTGACCCATGCCCATTCACTTCTTGTTAATTTAATTATCATGTTACTAAATCGCTTGCTAATGCTAAGGTTGCGTTAGTACAGCCCTGAATAATACTTGTTACTCATTGACAGCCTAATCAGGTGCTAAAGTAAGCTGATTTACTGGTATCGCCTTGTCTTAAATTGCGACATCAGAAGCTTATGGTTGACGAGAACTAAGCTCATCATGCCAGCTGTCTGTTGCCTGATGTATCAAATCACGCACTTGGGTAAATACCTCAATCGGTGCTTGATAAGGGTCTTTAATGTCTTGGTTTATCCAGTGCCCAAGCCGATAAACTTTACCGCGGTGCATCGGCCAATGCTGCTTAATCCATGACGCTTGTTTCTTTGACATACATAACACCAAGTCAAATTGTTGCATCAAATCATCAGTCAATTGCTGTGCTCGATGAGCGCGGACATCAATATTAACTTCATTCATAACGGCTATCGCGTGCGTGTCCGCGGGTTCACCCACCAAGGCGTTTAGTCCTGCTGATGCAATCGTCAAGGTAGGCTGTTGTTGTTTTAGCATGGCCGCCGCCATCGGGCTACGACACACATTGCCAACACAGACGATTAATATTTTTTTGAGCATCATATTTAACTTATAACCTTGGTATCATTTGTTATGAATTAAAACTGGTTAGCCGTCGCACTGATAGATGACACTGGTAACAGCATACTGATCACGCGACTCCAACGTACCAAGCCTGTTGGGTCGACATAGACGATATCGCCCGGTTGCATCTTAAATCGGTTGGCCACCGATAAATTGGTAATCGTCGTTAGGTCTATATGATAGATATCTGCCGTCTGCTGACTAAGGTCTTCACGAAGCACATAAACTTTTCGGGCATTGGCCGAGCGACTATCTAAGCCACTTACCTCACCAATAACACTGGCCAAGCTAATACCGTCTTCAGGAATGATCACGGTACTAGGTTTCATCACTTCTCCCATGACCATAACTTTGTTTTGGGTGATATTACCAATCTGAATCACATCACCATTACGAATCATCAATTTGCTCGGTGAATAACCCAATGTTTCCATCGACTTAAAGCCAAGGTGATAACTTTGTCCACCGCGCATCAAGGTGATGTTTTCCATATCAGCGGTCGATGCAGGGCCACCCGCCATACTAATGGCGCTATAGATACTAACGGGTTGATCAGCAATGATAAATTGACCTGGGTTTTTGACTTGGCCATCAATATAAAATTTATTACCGCGGTACGATAATACTTTGACTTGTGGATCGGGTTGTCTGACATAGCGAGCAAGCTTACTTGCTAAACTATTGGTCAGCTGGGTGGGCGTTAGGCCCGCGGCTTTGACTCGACCAATCATCGGAAACTGCAAAAACCCGCCTTGGTCAACCAAATAACCATTGGCAAAGGCATTGTTAGACGTTGAGGTGACGACTGGCGTGATCTCAGGATAACCGGGTAAATAGATATCAATAATGTCACCCGTCGCAATACGATATTCACTGCCGGTAAAACTGGTGAGCGGTGGCAAGCTAATCGGTTTTTTTAAGGCGGTGGTTAGTTTGGGTTGAGGGATATTATTAACTGTTAGTGCCGTGACATTAAAAGCCA
>CALJUC010000195.1 GCA_937975585.1 uncultured Moraxella sp.
CCGAGTGACGCTAAGAGACTTGTTAATTTGCATCGTCTCGTGTAAAGCCATTGTTGGCAATTTGTTGGCTTCTTTGAGAGCTTGCTCAATGCTACTCACTTTACCTTGAGCTTGGATTATATTTTGTTCTAACTGGTATCGAGCCTCATGGTTTTTACGCCATGCCAGCAATTCTGCCTTGTGAGCTTCAAAGCCTTCGCTATCCTCAATATCCCAACATGGGTCGTCTAGCCATGACTTTTTGAGGGCGGTTAAATCGTCATTGTTGATTGATTGTGGCATCATAAATTCCTTATGGTAAAAATCACTTAAAAACAGTCAGTGCAGCAGTAGCGTTCGCCTTACCTGCTTAACTCAAGTGTAGTGAGTTTGCCCAAAGAAAACGAATGATGTCGTTACAGTTGACGCTCGTATTCGACTCATTTCCCACCACTCTACTGTTTTCTTTTTAGGTAGATGATAGTCAGGCTGCCAAGACATACTTGGCCAATAGGAGGTGGGCTAATTTATCGCTAGTTATAACATTTGTTTTCAGATAAGATAATAGATGACTTTTATAGCCTTACAAAATTTGACTATTACGCTATCACCAATTAAATTTTTATAGCAATACCATCGCTTATGAGCCGAACCTCCATAAAATCATTTAAATTATTGTTAAAAGTAAGTGCTGGCTTTGCTCTATTTTGTGTGATGCCCACCTCTTTATGGGCTGCCGACGCTACTGGCTATCATAAAAGCACGAATAATCAATGTGCTGTTTATAACGCCGAGCTAAAAACCGATCAAACCGTGGTTTGGCAAGGGCAATGTCGCGATGGTTATGCAACCGGTAAAGGGGTTGCTCAGTGGTATGACAAAGATGGCAATGCCTATAACCATTATCAAGGCACATTTGAGAAAGGTAAAATTGTCGGAAAAGGTATTATTGAATGGGACGCACAGGTTCCTAATGAGACCAAGCGTTATGAGGGCGAATTTAACGATGGGGTAATGCTTGGTAAAGGCGTGATAGAGTTTACCGACGGTAATCGCTTTGAGGGTGATTTTGTTCCCTGTGGCGAGCGATATCGAGGCAAGTTTACTTGGGGCAAAGACAATGAGTATTACACCGATACCTATGTTGGAGAATTTGTAGCTGGTCAAAAATCAGGGTATGGGGTTTATACCTGGGGTGAGCAAAGCCCCTGGTATGGTGATAAATACGAAGGTCAATGGGTAAATAATGAGCAATCCAAGGGTAAATATACCTCAAAGAGAACAGGCCTTGTTTATGATGGGGAATGGAAGGAAGGTAAAAAGCATGGCTATGGGGTCGGTGAATGGAGTAACGGTATTCGATATGAAGGCTATTGGGAAAACGATACTGTATCAGGTAAGGGTAAGCAAATAGTGCCAAATCAGTATGTTTATACTGGCGATTTTGATGATGGTGTTATAAGCGGTAAGGGTAAGATAGTTCTTCCCGATGGTAGTTGGTATGAAGGAGATTTTGCAAATAATGAACAGACTGGTATTGGTAAAGCACAAAGAGCTAACGGTATAGTGTATGAAGGCCATGTCATTAAAGGTAAGGCTTGGGGGTTTGGCCAACTAACGGTTCCTAAAGCCGCGTTTGCAAGCGACAAACGCTCTAAATTAGGCACTTGGATCAATGACAATACGTTTTTTGAGCAAGGCTGGTATGTTGATAATAAACTGTCATTTAGTTGCCCAAGCGAACAAGCATGTCGCGCTCAAGCTGCTACTGATCCTGTAAAAAAAGCGGCAATTACCCAAACGGAAAATCATTTAGCAGATTAGCAGAAGTGGTTGAGATAAACTTGATTACATGATTTTAGGCGATGTGCCTAATAAGGTATTTAATGCGTATAGCGTTTAACTTTACTTTTAGTCGAATGGTGTTTATGATTTAATCAAAAGAAACAACTGAGTAAGAATCATGAAAAGGTTTGCTCTGTTTTTACCAGCAATGCTTGCGTTAACTGCTTGTAATACGGATGGATTTGGAGAACTGCCATCCGTTTATGTAAAAAATAATTATCCTAGTAATACAACGACTGGCTCAACCGATACCCAGCCAGTTGTCACGCCACCTGTAATTGATACCTCATTAAAAACAATCCAAGCTCAAAGCGTCCGCGTCATTGATGGCGATACTCTAGAAGTCATACCTGTCAGTGGCCAAAGTGAGCGTGTGAGACTTATGGGGATTGATGCGCCTGAAAGTGACCAACCTTATGGCAATACTAGCAAGTCATCACTTGAAACTTGTGTCAGCCTCGGCAATGTCACGATTGAATGGATCAAAAAAGACCAATATGACCGACTGGTAGGCAAGGTTTTGGTAAACTCAAAAGATTGTAATCTCGAGCAAGTCAAAAAAGGCATGGCTTGGCATTATAAGCAGTATCAAAGTGAGCAAACTCAATCGGACCAATTAACCTATTCAAATGCCGAAGTTTTGGCGAGAGGTGCTAAAGTGGGTTTGTGGCAGGATAGCTGCCCGATCGCGCCGTGGGATTGGCGCAAAGGCATCAGAACTGGTAACTGCGGTGATAACGGTACTTCTCCAACAACACCAGTCATTGTGCCAAGCGAACCTTCAACAGCAGTGTGCAATCAATATAAAAATGCTACCTGCGGCAGTTTTAGTTCATGTGGTCAAGCTAAACAAGCATTGGCTTGCGGCAATAAACAGATTGATGGCGATGGTGATGGCATACCTTGCGAAAGCATTTGTAAATAGAGGCTAATATGGGACTAAGATTTAGAAAAAGCATCAAAATTGCGCCTGGCGTTCGAGTTAACGTTAGTACAAGAGGCACCAGTTTGTCAGTTGGCAAACGCGGTTTAACAACCAATATTAGCCGCCGTGGTGTACGTTCAACCATCGGCATTCCTGGCAGCGGTATTTCATATACCACACGCACTGCTCGATGGAATAATCGCAGAAATATTGCCAATTTACCTAACCGACAATTTGTAAATGATGCGTCATATCGCCGGGTATCTTTTTTACTTGGCATGGGTATTTTTTTCATGCCCTACATTTTCGCATGGTTTACGTTAAGACAAGGGTATTCTAGACAAGCTAGGATGATAAGCTTTTTTTGGCTAATAATACTTGTCTTGCCCACGTTTTTTAAAAACTGATTACTAACCCAACCCATTGCCTAGTATTTTGTTCCTCCCCTACTCTTAATCACCACCCACAGCTAATAACCAGCATACGGTGATTATGTATTTTTTATTTACTATTTTCTTTTAGTGATTATTTAATTGACACAAAAGTTTGCGCCGACGCAAACTTAACTCGAATTTAATCGACACTTAGATTTGCCAGTTTTAAAATTTGAAAACTTTGTGCTGCATTCTTAGTGGCAACTTTCACTTCATTTTTTAACATTTTTATTCCTTATAGAAACTCAAAAGTGAATAGGCCTTGTAAAAGTGGGTCATCATTAACCCACTATTATGGCACTTGAGCGATTAGCGGAAGCTTGCATGAAACGCATTTTTAATCTGCGTGTACTCACTTTCATTCTTTATAAGGTCATCTAGCAAGTTACTGGCGAATATCATCGCAAAGTCAGGTTTTAAAGTTTCTGAATTCATTAAGTATTGAGTAACATCATCATCTTCAAAATCGCTTTCTGTCAGTATGAGCCACATTGGGGTATCGCAATGGCTTGAAAGACGAAGGCGAATATCCCCATTGCCATTAGAAAAATCGTGGTTGTAGCGATTAACCAAACCAAAGTTTAAGTTATCACAGCTCTCAAAAAATTCTGCATTGAGGTTGACAACCATTCCTCGATTGTCAGTCAAGTTGATTGATACTTCACGGCTTAAAACAAGCTCTTTATAACCTGTTCCCTCTTGATTGACGATGCCGTGGTGATGGGTTTTGCGCGTGACATGAATGTCTGTCACCGTAAAATTATCTGCTTTTTTAAAAAGCTCTGCAAAAGCTGACATAAAAATACTCCAGTGTGTTTGAGTGAAAGTAAGCATTACTGCTTGGGATGGCTCAATTATAATTGCTTAATCGAGCGCATAGTCTAATTGTGCATGAGCTAGTTGGCCGTCATCGGCTTAATGTTTGGCATGTCTTACTGTTTTCTTTTAAATGGCAATTTGGCTGGCTTGATGCCAAAAAAATCCCCTGCCAGCGGCAAGGGTGATTCAATATAAACTTTACGCCTGTGCTTCTTCTAAATCCATTAATGCCCCATCGTAACCGCATACAGGGCATATTTCATCGCCATACCACGCATAGCCTAAACTCATGCACTGATTGCATCGTACCAAACAAGCATCATGCTCATCATAATCAACCTTTGGGTAAAACTTGATTCCGTTAGCCTCTGCTAGGACATAAGCAACTTGATTTGTTTGCTTTTCACTGGCCATAACAATATCCCTCACAATTAATTAAACAAGCCCCCTAACCTTTGAACCTAGCTAGGGGACAGGTAGACTTACGCTTGGCTAATGATAGTGGGGTCAATATCTTGACCATCATAGGCAAAAAAGCGTTCTTCATTAATAGCCGTCATGATATTGGTTTCGGTCTCTAAGGTTTCCTTGGTCACGTCTTGATATTCACCGTCAATCTCATTTAGGATTGAAAATTCATCCTTGCCAGTCATGACAATGTTTTTGCTTGAGCGCATACAGCCACCAACGAGCATATAAAACTCCTGTTGCCCTGCTTCACAGCGGCGCACCAATTCGTCATAGCTACGCACCATGCCCACGATGCGGTTATAACCTGCGATAAGGTTTTTATTTTTTGACATATCATCAAGACGGTAAGAATTAGTGATTAGCACATCCTGCTTTTCATCTTTTAGATAAAGGCTAAAAATTTCAGTACCATTTTCAAACACCGTTTTCTC
>CALJUC010000196.1 GCA_937975585.1 uncultured Moraxella sp.
CTAGTTATTCTAGTCATTACTTTTCTTCAAAATTAAATAATTCACTAATAGATAATCCAAATACTTTGGCGAATACCTGAATATTCACCAATGCAGGATTGCGCTCGCCACGCTCCACCATACCGATATAGTTGCGATGAAATCCGGTCAACTCAGCCAATTGTTCTTGGCTAAAGCCTTTTTGCTTGCGTAGTTGGCGAATGCGTGCGCCAAATTGTTTTAAAATGTTATTTTCCATTTGCAGTATTCTTATGATTTAGCTATGATTAAACCACACACAATAAGTGTCTTTTTGCTAATACTTGGTGGTTTGTATGGACATGGCGGCACAACTATTTGAACGAAATATGGTGACAGAGCAAGGCATCAGGGGAAAAGTTATCAATACATTACGCCTGTTGTGTTTGGATAAGTCATTGCATGAGCAAACAGTGTTTATTCCTGATGGCTGTGAAGAATACGGATTTAGTGAAGGCCACTATCAAGTTGCAGATTTATTGGTGTTTTTGGCCGATATGTTGGAAGAATAATGGCGCTATATTTTCAATCCTCAAATCAAGATTTTAGCCTTTGGCAAGGTGATAGCCTACACTTATTAGTGGATTTACCAAAAAAATCTATAAACATGGTATTCGCTGATCCGCCTTACTTTTTATCTAATGATGGATTGACGGTCAAAAATGGCGTTGTCCAGTCAGTCAACAAAGGAAGTTGGGATAAGAGTGAATCAGATAATGAGAGTTATGCGTTCACCTACGAATGGTTATCGCAAGTTCGAGACGCTATGGCGGATAATGCTACTATTTGGATAAGTGGTACCCATCATAATATATTCACGCTTGGGCGGATTTTGCCATTATTAGGCTTTAAAATTCTCAATATGATAACGTGGGAAAAACCCAATCCACCGCCTAACTTTTCATGTCGTTATTTTACCTACTCCACAGAATGGGTTATTTGGGCGCGAAAACATACCAAAGTACCGCATTATTTTGATTATGATTTAATGAAAAAACTCAATGCTGATAAACAGATGAAAGATGTTTGGCGCTTGCCAACGGTTGGTACTTGGGAAAAACAACAAGGAAAACATCCAACCCAAAAGCCATTAGCACTATTATCAAGAATTATGTTAGCCAGTAGCGAAAAAGGCAATGTGGTGTTAGACCCATTTGCCGGATCAGCGACCACTGGCATTGCCGCCAAGATATTAGCGCGTCAATTTATCGGTATTGAACAACAGACTGAATTTTTAGCGTTAGCAAAAAGACGTTATCTTGCATTAGATGATGCTACTATTCAACAGATGAAACAAAAGATTCAACATCAAATTAGCATTCATGGGTAAATTTATCTTATTTGAACTTGACCTTTTAACCAGTTGATAAACGCATAGCTTTGCTGCTCTTTGGCATTATCGGCGAATTGATAAAACGTGGTACCAACTAGACTATCGGGCAAATATTGCTGTGGGTAATAGTGATTGGGGTAATCATGTGGATAGACGTAATTCGCCCCATAGCCTTGTGACTTCATCAAACTGGTCACGCCATTGCGTAAATGTAGCGGCACAGGGGATTGGTCATTTTCCGCAAGACGCATCGCTGCATTAATCGCGTTATAGCTAGAATTGGACTTGGCCGAGGTCGCCAAATACACCACCACTTGCCCCAAGATAATGCGCGCTTCGGGCATACCGATACTTTGCACACTGCGTAGCGCGGTGTCCGCCAGTAACAGGGCGTTTGGGTTGGCAAGACCGATATCTTCACTCGCCAAAATCACCAAGCGCCGCGCGATAAAGGCAGGGTCTTCGCCGGCAACCAACATACGTGCCATCCAGTAGAGTGCCGCGTCAGGGTCGCTACCGCGTACCGATTTTATCATTGCTGAGATGATGTCATAGTGTTGATCGCCATTTTTATCATAGCGCACCAAGCTTGCGCCCGCGACTTTGGTTACTACCTCGTCATTGATAACAATCGGGTCACTTGGCGTACCGTTGGCTGCGTTGGATTGAATCGCCAATTCCAGTAGGTTTAACGCTTTACGGGCATCACCATGCGCCAGTCCAGTCATAGCCGTGGTCTGGGCAAGTTCGATGGTTTTGGATTTAAGCACCGTATCTTGGGTAATAGCGCGTTGTAACACGGCTTGGATTTCGTCATCGGCCAACGGCTGAAGCTTATATACTTGGCTACGTGATAGCAGTGCATTGTTGACGCTAAATGACGGATTTTCGGTGGTTGCCCCAATTAAGGTAATGTCACCGGCTTCAACCGCACCGAGCAGTGCGTCTTGTTGTGCTTTGTTAAATCGGTGAATCTCATCGACAAATACCACGGGTGGCTCGCCAAATAAGCCGTCATCTTTTTTTAGCACTTCGCGCAGTTCTTTGACCCCGGCATTAATTGCTGATAATGGCTTAAAGGGGCGATTGACGGCTTGCGCGAGTAACATGGCCAAAGTGGTTTTGCCGATACCGGCATCACCGTGTAGGATAATCGAGGGTAGGTAGCCTTGGTTAACAATACGTCGAATCGGGGCGTTGTTACCGAGTAGATGCGATTGACCAATCATGTCGTCAATCGACTGTGGGCGCATACGTTGGGCAAGGGGGACTTGGTTAGTGGAATTCATAACTTTTAAAATTAAGGTAACAATTTAAACGTATTACTGGTAACTTTTTCATAAGCTACTGGTATGGCGTTCGGAAAATCGGGGGTTTCATAAATTGAATGGACTACTATGTTATAATTCGATGTAAAATCAATCGGCTTTCTCTCCCCTTTAATAGTAATTTCAAGGCTTAAAGTTACACCTTTAGGAATAATAATATTTGGTGATAAACAAGCATCACTTCCACCCCAAATAGGCTCTGGTTGGCTTAAGGCATAAAGAGAAACATCTATCGATTGATTGCAATTCACAATATACAAGCTTTTGTCTTTTGCTGTTATCGAAACGCGCAGTTTTTTATTCGGCAAAGCCTCGGCTAATACATAGCTATCGGTTGTATAAACAGGTTTAGCAACTTCAATTATTTGTGGCGTTATAGCAGATTGGCTAGTAATGGTCGGTTGTGAGCAAGCAATCAGACTACCCGTTATCAATAGCATAAGACTGTAATTTATCGCTTTCATTTTGATACTCAAAATTATTTGTCTAAGCCCTTACACTAACTTAAACTTTCTCAAAATACTGTATTGATAGGTAAACAGGCATTATGTTTTCCCCATCCAAATCACGCCCTCTTACGGCAGGTGAGCGTCAAATTGCCCAATCTATCTTTGGTGATAGTCTAAAACTTGACGATATCCGACTCAAAACCGCGTGGTGGGTACTCAAAGGCTATGCGGTATCACCGAATGGTCATGTGTATTTTAACTGCAATGATTTTAAAGAGGATTTTAGTCAAAGCAGTTTGGGCGTTCGTGCGTGGTTGGTACATGAGCTGACCCATGTGTGGCAAGTGCAGCAAGGTATTGCAGTGCTGCGTCGTGCGTTATTGAATCGGCGCTATAGTTATGTGTTGCAAATTGATAAGCCATTTTTGGCCTATGGTGTAGAACAGCAAGCGCGCATGGTGGAAGATATGTATAAACAACGCGAACTTGGGCGATTGAATACTGATTTGGTGGCGTTAATCCCGTTTGGGCAGCATGCCGCTACCCAGAGAGATACTTACACCGTCTAATCTTAACTAGATTAGCTTAAACGGTTAATCGTCATCACCACTTTATAGCCTTGTGGATGGCGCATATTGATACGGTTTGGCAACTTGTCATTGTTATTATAAGTAAAATCTGCTGTCCAATCGCCATTGTGCGCGGTGGTTAGACGGTTTTGACTGTCCATTTGGTTGTCGCTATCACTTGGGGCGGCTTGTCCCATAATCCAATAAGGTAGCTGTGAAATCGGCGCTTGCCACTTGGTGGCTTTAAATAGCAACTCTTCAGGACTTTCTGCGTTCAGTGTGCCCTGTTCATTGGTTAAGGTTGCCGTTTGACCGTTATAACGAATCGTGGTTTGTCCGGCATTTAATGCACCTGCGATATCAATGCCAAAGTTAGACCCTTGCTGCGCCCAAGTATAAAACGCGCTGCCAGTTTGTTGTGGTGTGGTCACACCGATTTTACCGTTAATCACAAACTGCTTTGGAATGGCGGGCGTGGTGACCGTATTGGTTGCCGTTTGGTTATTGGTGGTTGGGGTCGTAGTGGTGTTCGCGTTGACTGTGGCGACTGGTTGGGTAACCGGTTTTTTGGCGACTGTTTGACAACCCGTTAAGCCTAATACAAGGGCTGTAGCAATGGCAGTGGTTTTATAGTTTAGTTTCACGTTCAATCACTCTTAATCAAAAATTAAACAAAATTTACAATGCACTCGCGGTGGCGATTTATCTATTATTGGGTGAGCAGTTTATCCGATGGCAATACCGTGGTTGGATTACCATTGGTAGTCACGCCCGTATCATTCGGGTTATCAGCATAATCTAATTCGCGTTTTAGAATATGGCTAATGTGTTGCACTTCTGTGGTATTGCCCATATTTGCGTATGCTTGACGTAACAATAAGCCGCTAATAATATCGGGTACAATGTCAAAGTTGTCCGAGAGTAGGGTAATCACGCGCGCATTGTCGTTTTGGTGCAGCGCTTGCTGGGCAAGAATCTGACGCGCACGTAAGCCAATTTCGCGGTCATTAATCAACGGCGAAAGCATCGCGACCACATTGTCGGTTTCGATTTTGAGATTGACCAAGGTTTGGGCGTATTCAAGCTGATAATCGATATTGTTAGGCGACAATTTAAGTAGCGCTTCTAATAACTGGCGCTTACTCGCTAAGTCATCATCAGGCAATAACTGCACCTTGGCAAACATGATATCGGTATTATCCGGTAGCTTACTTTGTGCGTCATTGAGTAAGGCTAACGCCTGTGCAGTTTGGTTGGCTTCAGCTAAGATATTGGCTTGCATGATATAGCTTTGTACCGCAAACTCATCAAAGTCTGCGCGCAGTTTTTCCATACTCGTGACAGCTTCGCTATAGCGTTGCTGAGCAATGAGTAACGCCACTTGTTTTTTACGGGCGGCCATGACCAAATTCGGCTGCATCACATTACCATAATACTTAATGGCTTGATTGGTACGCTGTTGGCGTTCGGCACTGATGGCCAAATAATAATACGCTTGGTCACGATAACTTGGGCTGTGGGTTAGCTGCTGTAATAGCGCCTCGGCTTGCGTATAGTTCTTGGTATCAATCCCCACTAAGCCCGCCAACAACTTAATCTCATCATCCGCCAAAAATTCGCTATTATGCGGCGCGGTTAGCTGTTGCCAAGCGGTGGTGGACTTACCATGTTGTAGTAAGTAGCGGGTTTGGTACAAAAACAGGTTTTTATTATCCGGCACGCTTTGGCGGGCTTGGCGAATAAAACCTTGCACATCGGTCTTTTGACCACTATTGACCAACGCTTGTAAGATATCGGCTTTTAAAATCAAAAACGCTGGGGTCTTTGGGTGTTTTTTGAGGGCTTTATCAATCTCGACCAACGCTTGTTTTGGCTGATTAAACTGTAATAGCAAGCCAGCTTTCATGACCAACAATGACGGGTTATTTTTGGTGTCGATTTTTTGTAGCGTTTGTAGTAACTCGGCTTGGTCATCGCTAGCCGTTGGATAGATTCCAAGCAGAATCTGACTCAAATCCACATTAGGGTCTTCATGCAAAATTTGGCCGAGTTTTTCACCAGCCAGCTCATAATTGTGGGCTTTTAAGGCTAAGTGCGCCACATAAAACAATGCCGGCACATGGTCAGGGTTGGCTTGCTGCCACTGACTGGCAAACGCAAGCGAGTCTTCGGCAGACTCGTACTGTAGGGATAAACTTAAGGCACGCTCAAACACGGGCGCGCTGTCATCAAGCTGTGATTGGTTCTTATAAATCGCCAATGCCTTGGGAATATCATGGCGGTCAGCGGCAAACTCTGCCATCATCACCGCATATAAGCTCGGCTGAGTCTCAGCTTGGGGTACGAAGGTTGGTGCTGTGTCAGTATCGGTACGCGTGGCGTCTGCGGTCAATGCTGCCATGGGCACCGCCGCATACGCGCTGATAGGTTGCATGGTATGTAATAAACCCGCCAATCCAACCACCGTTACCCAACGTGGTAATAGACAATAGCCAACAAGCACACGAGCATGAAAGGCTGTATGAGCAGTCTTAGGTAAGTGGGAAACCGTCCACGGCTTAATGGTCAACGGGCTGCAATCCAATACGTCAACTTGGCGCAGTAGGCGGCTAAGTACTGAGGGATAACAGGCGAGAAAGTATTTGGGCATCGAGCTAAACTTGCGTGAGAGTCTGTATAACGACTCGATTATAGCGACAAATAATGTATAAAAGTATAGAAATACTGTTAAATCTACACGATGATGATACTAAGACCCTTATCCATTAGATATAACTCAAGTTTTTTATTCGTTGAACAAATGCTATAATAATGTATTTTTGGTGTACCGCACGTTGGCGCGGATTTAAGTTTGGTAAACGTTATATTGGCGTTCATCATACCACGTTGTCCGGCGCATATTGCGCAGTTTTTCTTAATGATAATCAGTTTTTTGTTAGGTGATTTGTTGTTTACGGTGAAGTAATCCCCATACAACTGGTAGTTTTTGGCACGATTGTCTGATTTTTCTCACTTTGTCTTGGCTAGGTAATGACGCGTTATGCAGCTTTTGGTTATTGGCTTAAATCATAAAACAGCGCCCGTTGAATTGCGTGAGCAGTTGGCGTTTGGGGCAGAAGATACGCCAGTCGCGTTGCAACAGCTTAAAGATCGTACCAAGGGCGCGGTTATCGTGTCGACTTGTAATCGTACCGAACTGTATGCTTTGGCAGATGCCGGACAAGATATGACGGCATTAAGCCAAAGCTTGATCCAATGGCTTTCTGAGTTTAAAAATTTGGACTTTCATGGGGTACGTTCACATCTGTATATTTATGAAAATAACCATGCGTTAACCCATTGGGTGCGTGTGGCATCAGGTCTAGACTCGATGATTTTGGGCGAGCCGCAGATTTTGGGACAGATTAAGCAATCGGTGAACAAAGCCGATGAAGTCGGTTGTGTCACCCGGGGTCTAAGTTGGCTGGTGCAGCAAGTATTTGCCGCTGCCAAACAGGTGCGTAGTGAAACGCGTGTCGGCTCACAAGCGGTATCGTTAGGCTTTGCTGCGGCCAAATTGGTCACCCAAATTTTTCAAGAACCACAAAAAACCACCTTGCTCGTGGTGGCCGCGGGCGAGATGAATCGGTTGGTTGCGACCAATATCGCAGGGCTTGGCGTATCCAAAGTCATCGTCTGTAATCGTAGTCGCGAGCGTGCGGAATTGCTAGCCGCTGAGTTGGCAGCCTTCAAAACCGTGTCTGAGGTGAAGGTCGTGTCACTTGAGGAACTTGGACAGGTGCTACCCCAAGCCGATATCGTCACCAGCTGTAGCGGCAGTCTGTATAGCCTGATTGATAAAACCATGACCAAGTTTGCGCTCAAGCAACGCCGTCACCGGCCGATGCTGATGATTGACTTGGCGGTACCGCGCGATATCGAACCGAGCGTGGGCGAGTTGGACGATGTGTATTTGTACTCGATTGATGATTTGCAACATGTGATTGCTGGCAATCTTGAGCAGCGCCGTCAGGCAGCGGTTGAGGCCGAATTATTGGTCAGTCAGTTGGTGATGGCGATTGAGCGTAAATTCTTGGTGCGTCAGGTAGGTCAGGACATCCAAGCGTATCGCGAGCAAGCCAAGCTGCAAGCCGAGCAGATTTTGCAGCAGTCATTGCAGCAGTTGCATGAAGGCGGCTGTGCCGAGGCGGTGATGGCGGAATTAACCCGTAAGCTCACCCAAACCTTGACCCATGCACCATCCAAGCTATTACGCCAGACCGCAAGTGAGCAGCCACCGGATACCGTTGCCTTTGTGTCGGATAGTCTGACTCATGCCTATCGTCCAAAGCATTTAATCCCGCCTGTGCATTAGTGCTCTTGGGTGTGGCGTTCTAAAGTCAGTCGGTCGCGACTGGCTTTTTTTTGGCAAATTTGCCATACTAATTTGCCCGCTCTATTGATGTGTTTGCCCTGGTCTGGCAAATGTCCGATGACCTCAAGGAATCACCATGTTTACTTGCCCGCCAATTTTACCGTATTTTTCACCCTTGCCTGCCTTGACGCTAGATGGTCCAACCAACTTAGGCATTCCGCAATGGCTTACGACCATCGAGTCGCAGTGGGATGACGCACTGGCTAAAGGTACGCCCATTCGTCAAATCGTGACCGCGCGCAGTTGTGCCATGGATGAAATGTTATCGGCTCTGTTTCATTTATATGGGCTACAGGAAACAGACTTGGGCTTATTTGCCACGGGTGGTTATGGGCGTGGCGAGTTACACCCACATTCGGATGTTGATGTGATGTTGCTAAGCCCAAATGAGGTCGACGACGCCTTGAATCAGCGCATTTCACCGTTTTTGGCCAAGCTTTGGGATATTGGGATTGAGCCTGCGATTGTGGTACGTTCGGTGACTGAGTGCAACATTGCGTGCCGTGATGATATCACAGTAGCGACTAGCTTATTGGAAGCGCGACTATTGGTCGGCAATCTTGACTTAGCCATGATGCCGCTAACGATTCTCAACGAAACCTGGTCGCAGTCGGAGTTTTATCAAGCCAAAATGCTAGAGGCCAAAGAGCGCTATTTAAAGCATAATGCGACAGAATATAACCTAGAGCCTGACATCAAAAATGCCCCCGGTGGATTACGCGATATTCATACTGTGGGTTGGGTAAGTAAGCGTTATTTTCGGGTGACGGGGTTATTTGGCCTGGTACAGCAAGAGTTTATTACCGAGCGCGAGTATGATGAATTGGTCCGTGCGGAGGATTTCTTATGGTTAGTGCGTCATTACTTGCATAAGCTTACCGGACGTAACGAAAACCGATTATTATTCGATTATCAGCGCACTATCGCTGAGATGATGGGTTATCACAATGCGGCGGGTGACCATCCCAATGCCGCGGTTGAGCGCTTTATGCGTGATTATTACCGGTTTGCCATGTCAAACTCTACGCTATCTGAGATGTTGACTCAGCATTACTATGAAACCTTAATCGAAGTCCGCTTGCCAGAAGACCAGTTACCCATCCATAAAGCGATTAATGAACGCTTTAAACTGATTGGTGAACGTATCGCGGTGACGCATACCAAGGTATTTGCCCAACAGCCAGAGGCTATATTGGAGCTGTTTTTGCTGATGGGGCAGATGAATATTAAGCATATTCGTACCCGTACGTTGCGCTTGTTAAAAATTGCCGCGCGCAATATCGATGAGTCGTTCCGTGCGCAGCCCATCAACCGCCAACGTTTTATGGATAACCTCAAAGAGCAGAATTTGCTGTTTATGCGCTTACGTACTATGAAGCGCTATGGCGTGTTAGGGCGCTATTTGCCGGAGTTTGGTCAGATTACCGGCTTAATGCAATATGACTTGTTCCATCGCTATACCGTGGATGCACATATTTTGATGTTGGTGCGCATGTTGCACCGCTTTACCGATGATAAATATGAAACCGCATTGCCTTTGGTAAGTAGTATTTATCGGCGGATTGACCGCAAAGAAATTATCATCGTTGCTGCTATTTTTCATGATATCGCCAAAGGACGCGGTGGCGATCATAGTCAACTGGGCGAACAAGAGGCGGTGAATTTTTGTCTAGCGCATGGGTTTAGTGAGGCCGATGCCGTCTTGGTCGGCTGGCTAGTGGCACAGCATCTATTGATGTCATTGACCGCGCAGAAAAAAGACATTTCCGACCCTGAGGTCGTGGCAGAGTTTGCTGAAAAAGTCGGCAATGTAACCTACCTCAATCACTTATATGTGCTGACCGTTGCCGATATGAACGCGACAAATCCCAATATTTGGAACAGTTGGCGTGCAACGTTAATGCGCCAGCTTTATACACAGACCCGACGAATTTTGCGCGCTGATATTGACGCACCGATGAATCGCCAAGACATGATTAGTAGTAATAAGGTGCAAGCGCGTACCTTACTGCAGCAAGATGCTGAACTAGCGACCAACGCGGATTTGGTCGAGCAGTTATGGGAAGAGCTCGGTGATGAGTACTTTTTACGTGAGGTGCCCAGTGATATCGTTTGGCACTCAAAAGCCATTATCCAGTACCAACGTCAGCACCAACAGGATAGTACAGCAGAGCACAATGCCTTGGTAATCTTGCGTGAGCATCGCGAGTTGGCATTGGACGCGGTACAGGTGTTTGTGTATACCAAAGACCAGGCCAATCTATTTGCCGTGACCATGGCGGTGTTTGACCAAATGAATCTGGATGTGTTGGACGCGCGTGTCATTACCGCGACCCGGGACTTTGCACTGGACTCTTATGTGTTACTCGACCGGCATGGCACGTTATTGACCGATAAAGAGCGCCAAGCCGAGTTGATTGAACGCTTACAACACGCCTTTGCCAATCCAAGCTTACCGACGTTGACCAATAAACGCCTACCGCGTGAGTTAAAGCACTTTGATGTGCCAACCAAGGTAAGTTTTGAGTTTAACCCACAGTCGAATCAGCATATGATGATGCTTGAAGCACTTGACCAGCCCGCGTTGTTAGCGCGTGTGGGTCAGGTGTTTTTAACATATGGTATCGAGTTACACTTTGCGCGGATTACCACACTCGGTGAACGTGCTGAGGATATGTTTTTTATCACGGATCGCAAGGATAAACCGTTATCAGACGACAAACTCAACGACCTTAAACAAGCGCTCATTGATACCTTACAAGTGAGTTAATAAACCCTTTTTTGGCGAGATTTTATGACCCAACAACCATCATCTGAGCGCCCTGAGCCTGAGTCAGAACATTATGAGGCGCATAACCATCATAACTATGATTATGCGCATGAACACGAATATGATCACAGTCACGAATGCGACCATATTCACGACTATGATCATCACGTCGCTGACTATGACGATGGCCATGCCCATGATCATGCGCACGATGACCCTGACCCGCATCACCACGAACATGAACATGAACATGGCGAGCATGGGCACAGCCATATCCCGACCAACCAAAAGGTGCTTTGGTTAAGCTTTGCCATTATCACCGCATTTATGCTAGTCGAGGCGGTGAGTGGTTATATGTTTGGCAGTTTGGCGTTGCTTGCGGATGCCGGTCATATGCTAAACGACAGTTTATCGCTAGGATTGGCAGGCTTTGCAGTGTGGTATGGCGCGCGCTATGCCAATGGCAAAAAACTGGCACTAAACCTTGCACTCCTCAATGGTATGAGCTTACTCGTGATTGCCGGGTTTATTGTTAGTGAGGCGATAGACCGGTTTAGCCACCCACAGCCGATTGCGTCACTCTCAGTGATGGCCGTGGCGGTACTAGGCTTGGTGGTCAATTTAGTGGTAATGAAAATCATGCAGCACGGTGAGCATGGTGGTGAAGCGCATGAAAACCTTAATATGCGCGCGGCGTATGCGCATGTACTTGCCGATATCTTAGGCTCGGTTGCCGCGATTGTGGCGAGTTTGGCGATTTGGTTATTTCATTGGCAATGGGCAGATCCCTTAGCCAGTCTAATCGTCGCCGTCGTCGTGCTAAAAAGCGGTATCAGTGTGACATGGCAAGCCTATCAAGCATTGCGCCAGTCAAAATAATATTGTTGAAAATGCTAAACAGTTTGGGTGCGTCTAATCAGTAACAAGAACAGTGCCCAAACGGCCAAGCCGATAAGCCCAATACCAGCGCCAACCAGTCCCACCCAACTTAAACCCAGACCACCAATTACCAATGCCCCAATAAAGGCACCGCCCCCAATCCCGACATTATAAATCCCAGAGAAAATCGACATCGCCACATCGGTCGCAGCCGGGGCAAGTTTTAACACACGAATTTGTAACGCTAAAGTAATGCCGGTGATGGCAAGCCCCCACATCGCGGTCAATAACATCCAACCCACCTGACTACCAATCCACCACGCGGACAATAGCCATACACTAACCAACGCAATAACTAAGGTAACAATCGCCAAGGTCAAAAATAAACGCGGATTGCGGTCATAATAATGCCCAAACAACCAACTTGCGACAAGTCCTGCTAAGCCAAATGCCAATAAAATACCGGTGGCAAAGGTTGGCTCAAACTGATTCAGCACCAACATACTCGGCTCGATATAACTATACGCGGTGAAGTGAGCGGTCACACAAATCACCGTTAACGCATACACTACCAACAGTGGCACATTGCGACTAATACTGGGTAGACTTGCCAACGAACCGACATCGCGGCTAGCAAGTTTTGGCAAAATCCACCACAACAGTATCATCGCAAGTAACGCTGCGACCCCAATCGCCGCAAAGGTCATCCGCCAGCCTAGCCATTGACCAATTAATCGTCCTAATGGTAAGCCTAGCACCGTTGCCAGTGCGCTACCCATGGATAACAGCCCTAATGCCTTGGTCTGTCCGCCACGCGGTGCGATACGCACGACCAGGCTTGCGGTAATTGACCAAAACACCGCGTGAGCCAGTGCAATCAAGGCACGACCAATCAGCAATACGATAAAGCTTTGCGCCCCTACCGATACTATGTGCCCTGCAATAAATACAGCAAAAAGTCCCAACAGCAGGCGTTTACGCTCCCAATGTGCGGTTGCGAGCATCGCGGGTAATGACAGTAGCGCCACCAACCAAGCATAGATGGTAATCATCATCCCGACCTGGTCAACCGACATGCTAAAGCTGTGACCAATATCAGATAACAAAGCAATCGGCACGAATTCAGTGGTATTAAAGATAAACGCAGAAACTGCCATCACAACGACGCGCCATTGACGAAGTTGGTAGGAATAATTAGGCTGTTCGGTAAGCCGCTGGCGTAACTGTGGCCCTTGTTGCCAGGGTGGCGGAGGGGTCATAGAAATTCTCGAAAAATCTTGGCCAAACGTTAAGGTGCGTCATGCGCACCTTAATAATAAATGATGATTACGTCAGCGTAATGACGGTTTACACAGGTTATTTACCCTTAGACAAAATCGCCACTTGACGGATGTAGGTGTGCAAATCATTGACACTTTCTTCCATCAACTCATTATCTTGGGTATGGTCCGCATAGGCAATCCAAATTAACAGCTGTTTGACCGAATTAAATTCTGCCTCAAAAAACTGCTTGGTAAATTGCTTCAGCGTGTTGTCATCATCGAGATTCAAACGGGTTTGCCAAGCTTCGATTTTGGCCTGTTGTTCTGGGCTAAAAATGGCGTTAAATAAGTACGCCACAATCGCATGCGGGTCTTCTTCAGCGAGTAATTTACCCAAGCGTTTGATGTGGCGTTTGCGCGCTTCATGGCTGGTAATATCCGCTAGCTGTAATAAATCATCCAAAAAAAACTCACTGGCGGGCAAGTTCTTCATTTGTTTTTTGGACAAATTCGCCAATGGCTCGGCCAAACGCTGTAGACGTTCATGGGCTTTTTTTTGTTCGGTACGGCTGACCACCATATCCATTTCAGCAAAATTAATCATAAGTTCTCTAAATTCGTTAATGAATTACCAACGTGATTTTTCACGGTGTTTGACGCGTACCACCAGTGATTCGGGTAAGGTTTTGCTCAGTTTTTCACCCAGCTGCTCAGCCATATACACGGAACGGTGTTTACCACCCGTACAGCCAATACCGATGGTGACGGTATGGCGATTATTATGTAAAAACTGCGGCAACCATTTGTCAAAAAACTGATAAACATCCTCGCCCATATCGTCGACTTCTGAATGCTCAGCAAAAAACGCTTTCACTTCATCATCGAGTCCAGTATGACGGCGCAATTCTGGCTTCCAATGTGGGTTTGGCAAAATCCGCACGTCAAAGACGAAATCTGCATCAATTGGTGCGCCATACTTAAAGCCAAACGATAAAATATTAATCGTAATAACATTATCCACACCAAGATGCTCACGAATACGCTCTTTTAATTCATGCGTATTGAGTAGACTGGTGTCAATTTTGATATCAGCGCGGGTGGCAATTGGCTCAAGCAGTTGAATTTCTTTATTAATCGCATTGGGTAGGTTACCAACGGTTGGTATTTGCTTGCCCGTGAGCATGAGTGGATGCACGCGCCGTGTCGCCTCAAAGCGACCGATAAGAATGCTATCTTGCGCGGTCACATACAAAATCTTAATAGCTGAGTCGCCAAATTTTGCCACCAAGCTATCATAGACGTCACCGAAATTAGACAAATCAGCTTGTGGTGAACGTACATCGACGCCTAGCGCAATCTTGCCAATATGGCTATCATTGACCAAGGTATCCACGACGTCTGGCATCAAAGACAAGGGCAAATTATCAATCGGATAATAGCCAAAATCTTCCAAGATATTGAGCACCGAGGTTTTACCCGACCCTGAGCGCCCAGATACAATAACCACTTTTACAGGTAACATATTACTCCCGCGTGAATTCTAAGTTATCGAGTAGTCGTGTTTTACCGCCTAACCACGTCGCTGCCAGTAACACCAAGTCTTTATCTTGCGCTGTGGGCTGTTGTAACTGACGAGTGCGTAAGTCCAAATAATCGATGTTAAAGCCACTGTTGTTGAGCGCATCTTTTGTCGCATTGACCAACGCGCTTTGCTGATCAAATGGTGCAGTGGCAAGTTGTTTTGCCAAGGCTTGTAAGGTTTGTTGCAAGCGTGGTGCGGCATGGCGTTCATCAGTAGATAAGTACTGATTACGCGATGAAAGCGCAAGCCCATCGTCAGCGCGGACAATATCAACCCCAACAATCTCAATCGGAAAGTTCAGTTCAGCCACTAACTGACGGATAATTGCCAATTGCTGGTAGTCTTTTTTGCCAAACACTGCAACATCTGGCTGAACAATGTTAAATAGTTTGCTGACGACCAAGCCCACCCCATCAAAGTGGGTTGGACGCGACACACCACATAATAGCTTGGTAATCTCACCTGATAGTACTTGGACTTGCGGTGGATAGCTTGGGTACATTTCTTCACTGCTTGGGGCAAATACCATATCTGCGCCCACGCTTTGCAGTTTGGCCACGTCTGCTTCTAAAGTGCGTGGGTAGCTATCAAAGTCTTCGCCGACACCGAATTGGGTCGGGTTAACAAAGATACTGACGACTACGACATCGGCCAATTGCTTGGCAGTTTTGACCAATTGCAAATGCCCATCATGCAAATTGCCCATCGTAGGGACTAGGGCAATTTTTTGGTTGCGTAAGGGCTTTAATGCGGTGCGTAAGTCTTTAATATGATTAAATACATTCATGAAATTGTTTTGCCTAGATTAAAACGATATTAAAAGCTGTGTTCTGCGGTTGGAAAGCTACCGTTAAGTACCGCTTGGTGATAGGCACGGAATGCACCCACAATATCACCGGTGGTATTTTCTTCACTGGTCAAAAAGTCTTTCACAAATTTTGCAGGTTTACGCGTATATACGCCAAGCATATCATGCATGACCAAAACTTGCCCGTCCGTGCCAACACCCGCACCGATACCAATCACGGGAACATTGACCGATTCTGTGACTTTTTTAGCCAGTTCGGCAGGGACAAGTTCGAGCAGCAACATGGCAGCGCCTGCTTCAACCACGGTTTTACAATCAGCCAAAAGTTGTTGTGCTGCTTCGTCAGTTTTGCCTTGTACCTTGTAACCCCCAAACACATTCACCGATTGTGGTGTTAGTCCTAAGTGGACGCAGGTTGGCACGCCATTGTTGGCCAATACACGAACCGTGTCAGCCAGCTCAGCACCGCCTTCGATTTTGACCACATTGGCGCCGGCTTGCATCACCGCTTGGCTACTGGCTAACGCGCGCTCTAAGGTAGCAAAGCTCATAAAGGGCAAATCACACAAAATCAACGCATGGCTATTGGCACGCGCGACGTTTTTGGTGTGATACACCATGTCTTCCACGGTAACCGGTAAGGTTGACGTCTGGCCTTGCACTACCATGCCCAAGCTATCACCAATCAATACCGTGTCAATCTCAGCGGTTTGCATAGCAGCGGCAAAGGTCGAGTCATAACAGGTTAGACACGAGAACTTTTCGCCATTGGCTTTACGTTTGTTTAAGGTGGATAGGGTAACGGGCGGTTTTGGTTTGGCGGTGGTGGTATTTTCTGCCGTGGTTAAATAACTCATAACTTATCCTCAAATATGTAGGCGTTAATGATATCGCCACATCAAATAACCAGTTGATAGCCTAGTTGATTAACTAAGGGTATTGGCAATACAGGGTAAATCCCTGGCTGCTCATGCTATGAATGGTTATGATTTTCCTCTTTTCAAATGTTACGGGTGATTATCTTGTTACTTTTTATTAAAAAACGACTGTGCCAAGGGTGTAACTATGTCAAGCAACTATGTTAAGCAACCATCTCAAACAAATCGGTTAAGCAACCTTTCTCAAGCAATTATGCCAAAGCAAGACCTTGCCAGTTATTGGCTGCTGGTAAGTCAGCCAAACGTTGACCATTAACGGTTAATTCGTTGTCCAATTCGACCAGCGGAATTAAGACAAAATTACGTTCAAATAATCCGGTATGGGGCACGGTTAAACGTTCATTAGCAATGTTTTCATCGCCATACAGCAACACATCAACATCCAAACTACGCTCGCCCCAATGGCGCAGACGCTCGCGTTTAGCTGTGGTTTCTAGGCTTTGGCAAAAATCCAATAGTTCTAAAGCGGATAAACGAGTATCGGCTTTTAGCACGGCATTGGCAAAGTCCGGTTGGTCGGTCACGCCAAAGGCTTTAGAGCGATATAAAGATGATACTTGTACCTGAGTGAACTCGGGCGAGTTACCAAACGCGTCTACCGCATTGGCAATATGTTGCTCAGGCGTACCGAGCGCATTGGCGATATTTCCGCCCAAACCGATATAGCAAGTTATCATTCGCTGTCACCTGACTCTGCGGCACTGACGTCATCCGGTGCTGTAGGCTTGGCATTGGGTGCGCGCTTACGGGTACGTTTGGCAGGTGGTTTTTTTGCAGGTGTTGTCACGGATTGACTTATCGGCTCTACGCCAGTTGTATTCGCATCGGTAGCATTGGATTGAGCCTCGCTGACATATTTATCAGCAACCGAATCAGTGGTTTTAGCGGATACCTTTGGTGCACGGCGTTGGCGTTTTGGTTTTTCCGGTAAGGTGGTTTCTTCACTATTCTGTGAGATGTTAGTGTCTTCTACATTGGTAGAAGTTACCGCTTTACGCGTGCGGGCCCGTCTTTTTGGTGCAGTATCATCGGCAGTCGGTACCACCGTTAGGTTTTCGCTGTCGACTTTAACGTGAGTTGGTGTTACTTTTTTACGCGTGCGTTTTTTGGCGGGCGTTTGAGTGCTAGTTACTGGATTGTCGACTAACTGATCAGCGACAGCCGTAGTCACGACATGGTTAGCCGCTACGTCTACTACAGCTTGGGTAGACTGTGCCATGTTTTCGGCAATTTGACGTTGTTCTGCAACCGACAAGGCGGAACTTGGCACACGACGGCGACGCGTGACAGGTACTTGTGCCAGTTGGCGTTCACTACTGACCGGTTTTTTACGACGTTGGCGGTTATTAGAGGAATCAGCTGTGTCACTAGATTCACTAGTGATTTGGCGAACGCGGGATGATTGGCGATTTTGCGCGTCACTCACTTCATCAATTGGGCTGGATTTAGCCGTATCAGTTTGATGAGGGCTAGTCATTGCTTCGGTTTCGGCAATGCGATGATTAAACGGGGTACCCCACAGTGGTTGTGCCGGTTTTTGACTAACGCGATGACCATTGGCCAAAGACAGTTGTTGCAATTGGTCTTTTTCTTGCTGCTCTTGCTCAGTCAAGTGGTTGTCATTCGCGAAGTCTGAATGGCGCATCGGGTTATGGCGACGCTCACGACGCGAGTTACCAGTTGCAGGTGCGGTTTGGTCTAAGCTATCACTTGCTTGAGTATCGTTATTGACCACGTTGGCAAAACGCAAACGTACTGCATCTAAGTCAAATTCCTCAATCGCTTGCTGTTGTTGTTTGGCATTTAAGGTCTGGAACCAGGCCCACCAATGTCCCATACCATTGGTCGGCTCGCGGTCTAAAGTGACGGGTTCACCGCGTTCGGCTTGTAGGGCATGGTTTCTTGCCTCGACTTGCTCACGCAGTAGCAAAAAGTCATACGCCGCACGAAAGCGCGGATTTTCAAACAGTTTGACAAGATTCTTTTTACGCGGCTCGGCCAAACGCGGCTGCATCAGCCAAATGTCTTTGATAAATTGCTCAGCAAACTTTGGCATCGCGGTGTGCACACGTTGGCGATCCATGACCTTGTTGGCGGCTTGGCTTTGTGCTTCGACAAATGGGGCATTCTTTTTGAATTTTTCTAATAAATACAGGTAGTTTTCCCACAGCAAAGCGGCATAAAAGAATGCCGGATTGATACTTTTGCCACTGGCAATACGCTTATCGGTGTTAATCGTGACTTGGTGAATCAGCGGGGTAATGAGTTTTGGCGGATAAAATAATAAATGGTCAAATGCGCCATAGTCGAACAAAATGGGTAATAACGGCATCAAATAGCCGCCGATGAACATCTTTTGCGTTTCGTCATACAGGCGATGCGGTGACACTTGCGACAGTAGTCGCCAGTTATCAGCATTAAACTGCGCATCTAAGGCGGGGTCAAAATCAAAACCTAACTTTGCCTTAAAGCGTAAGGCGCGTAACAAGCGCACAGGGTCTTCTTCGACGCGTTTTTGGGTGTCACCGAGTAGGCGGATGGTGCGACTACTCACATCGGCTAAACCACCACAAAAGTCGTAAACAAACCCATCAAATGGCTGATAGTACAAGGCATTAATCGAAAAATCGCGGCGTACCACGTCTTGGAAAATATCGCCCCACACATTGTCACGCATAATCATGCCGTCTTCGGTCAGATGATTGTCGTCTTTGGGCGGTGCGCGGAACGTCGCTACTTCAATCATATCGCGGCCAGAATACACATGGCATAGCAAAAAGCGACGGCCAATGATACGGCAGCGTTTACCAAATACTTCTTTGACTTGGTTTGGGGTGGCGTTGGTCACGGCATCAAAGTCTTTGGGTTGTAGCCCCAGTAATGAATCACGCACACCACCGCCTACGATATAGGCTTCAAATCCTGCGGCCGTTAGCGTGCTAATCACTTCTTTGATGGCATTCGACAAGTCGCCTTTGTTCAGGCCAAGTTGCTTGGCATCACGGCGTGCTAGCTTGCGGTCAAATACACACTCGCCAATATTGGCTGTGTTGGGATTAGCAGAGGCGAAGGGGGAGTTTTTGTGACTTTTTTTTGCCATTGACAAGACCATGTTCCACAAGATGCGTTTTTTAAGTGGTTAGTTTAACAAATTTCGGCCACTTTGGGTTAGTGGTTGCGTAAGTTATTATCAGTAAAACCATTATTGTACTGTAATGCGATGGCGATTTTTGTCCACGGTGGCTTTACCGATACCTTTGACCTTAGCAAGGTCATCAACACGGGTAAATGCACCCATCGTATCACGGTAAAGGATAATCTCTTGGGCTTTTTTGGCACCGATACCGTCAAGTTGCGCCAACTCAGCTTCACTGGCGGTATTGATATTAATGGTTTTGGGTAAAGTTGCTAAAGGGCTAATACTTTGCAGTGCCGTTGGTATTAGGGAAGTGGTGGCTGCGGTTTTCTCTCGAATCGCTAAATACGCTTGCTCGGGTGTCTGTTCAGGGGTATGAGTTGGCGTACAAATCGGTGATGCCGCATAAATTATGCTCGGCAACAAAAAAGTCGCTAGTGTTGCGAACCACTTCATGACATATTTTAGCCAAAGTAAAACCATTGTCATATTACGCTTGGCCTTTTTCCATTACCTTGGCTAAATCCCACAAATTATCCATTTCTTGCAAACTAGCTGTTTCAGGGGTTTTGCCTTGTTTGGCCAATGCATCTTCGATAAAGCCAAAGCGTGATTTGAATTTATGTACCGTGGTCAATACCGCTGTTTCGCTATCAATGTCGAGTTTGCGTGCGATATTGGTTAAGGCAAAATAGCAATCTCCCAATTCCTTTTCCAATTCTCGTTTTTGCTCGGGTGTCGGTTTGTGCCCATCGGGCGGTAAAATCGCTTTGAGCTCCGCGATTTCTTCATCGAGTTTATCGACAGCACCGGATACCACATCCCAGTCAAAACCGACTTTGTTGGCGGCATTTTGTAAGCTTTGTGCCTGCATCAGTGCTGAACCCGCTTTTACAGCGTCTAAGGTACGACGAGGCTTGCCTCGTTTGGCTTTTTCACGATTTTCTTCGGCTTTAATTTCATCCCAACGTTGTTTGACATCGGCCTCGGTTTTGAGATTTTCTTTATCAAACACATGCGGATGGCGGCGAATTAGCTTCTCTTGCAAGTGGTAAATGACATCACCGATATCAAATTGGTGCTGCTCGTTATACAGATGCGCATGGAACACGACTTGCAGCAGCACATCACCCAATTCACCTTTGATATCTTCCATATCGCCACTTTGAATGGCCTCGACAAGCTCATAGGTTTCCTCGATGGCATACGGAATCAGACTATGATTGGTTTGCTTATGGTCCCAAGGACAGTCGCTGCGTAGACGCGCCATTAAGGTGAGTAAATCGGCAAATTGGTTGGTCGGTGTCATGGTGGTATCCCAATAATCTTAATGGGGTTATTGTAGCGAATTTATGCGTTAGGCGCATTGTTATACGCGCAAAAGTCGCTGAGTCACTAATCACAAGATTGTCATCACTTTGTCATAACCTTGTTACCACGTTGCCATGTTTGCTCATTATGCTACCAGTATGACAAAATAAACAGGATACGAGCATACATGAGGATACAACAGATTAGTGTGATTGGTGCAGGTTATGTCGGTTTATCGAATGCTGTGTTGTTGGCACAAGCACCATTAAATACCCAAGTTACCTTATTTGATATCAATAGCGCGAAAATTACACAACTACAAAATCAACAAAGTCCAATACAAGACCCTGATATTGCGCGTTTTTTGGCTGAGCAATCACTGAACTTAACCACTGTTGATGACAATCGTGGTATCTTTGCCAATGCCGATATGGTGATAATTGCCACACCGACCAATTACGATATCGCCACCGGTAAGTTTGATACCACCTCTGTGGCGCAAAGTATCCAAGCCGTGCGTAATCAGCACCCAAGCGTGCCGATTGTGATTAAATCTACCGTACCGATTGGCTTTACCATGCAAATGCAAGCGCAGTTTGATGAGCGAATTGTGTTTATGCCGGAGTTTTTGCGTGAGGGAAAGGCTTTATATGATAACTTGCATCCATCACGGATTATTGTGGGTTGCAATAGTAATGCAGAGGATCAGGATTTGTTAGCGTTTGCCGATGCGCTGATTGACCTGTATAAAACGGCAAGTCTACAGCCGAATACCCCAAGTCAAATCATGCCATCGACTGAAGCGGAAGCGGTAAAACTATTTGCCAATAGCTATTTGGCGACGCGAATTGCGTTTTTTAATGAATTGGATAGCTTTGCCGAAAAACATGGCCTAAGCAGTGAAGCCATTATCACCGGGGTGAGTTTAGACCCACGCATTGGCATGCACTACAACAATCCGTCATTTGGCTATGGTGGCTATTGCCTGCCGAAAGACACCCAACAGCTAAAGGCCAATTATGCAGGGATTCCCGCCAATATAATTCATGCCGTGGTCGATGCCAATCAAACACGAAAACGCTTTATCGCAAGGCAAATTTTGTCAAAAAATCCCAATAAAGTCGGTATCTATCGACTCAGTATGAAAAAAGATGCCGATAATTTTCGCGATTCGGCCATTTTGGACATTATCGGCTTGCTACAACAACATGCCATTGATGTGCAGATTTTTGAACCAAGCCTTGATGAACCAGATTTTTTACAATGTCCGATGGTCAATGAATTAGACGATTTTTTAGCGAGTAGTGATATTATTGTCGCTAACCGTTGGCATGATGATTTAGCAGCAGTCCCACATAAGGTATATAGCCGCGATGTATTTGGGGATAGCTAGTACCGTCATTTGGTATAAAATATGATATTATTCAAATAATGTTGGTATTTCTGAAAAATACTAAGGTTTGTATACTAATCTATTTTTCACGTTAGAATTGCTGTCAACTTTATCATAATTTGCTATTACAGGTCATCTATGAGCGATTTTTCACCCATAACCATTTCCTCTTTTAAAGCTTACGATATCCGCGGTGAACTCGGGGTTAACCTTGATGAAACCATCGCCTATCGTATCGGTCGCGCCTTTGCCCAATTCTTAAATCAACAACATCTAAATCCAACCGCTGCTAAAAACGCCATTGTTATTGGTTGCGATATTCGCCCATCAAGTGAGTCACTCAAAAAAGCCACGATCGAAGGTATCTTGGATGCGGGTACCGATGTCATTGATTTGGGCATGACGGGCACTGAAGAGGTGTATTTTGCCACCAGTCATTATGAAGCGATGGGCGGTATTGAAGTGACGGCAAGCCATAACCCGATTAACTATAACGGGCTAAAACTGGTACGCGAGCAATCAAAACCGATTAGTGCCGATACTGGATTGGCCGATATCCAAAAAATCGCGGAACAAGGCGAATTCATAACCCCTGCACAGCGTGGCGAGTATGAATTACGCGACGATAAAACAGCGTATGTCGATCACTTGCTAGGCTACATTGACCCAACCGCGTTAAAGCCACTTAAAGTCGTGGTCAATCCGGGTAATGGCAGCGCAGGGCCAACGCTTGATTTAATCACTGAGCGTCTACAGGCAGCTAATGCACCGATTGAGTTTATCAAACTGAATTACGAGCCGGATGGCAGTTTTCCCAATGGTATTCCCAACCCGATGATTATTGCCAATCGTACAGTGACTGCTAACAAGTTATTGGCTGAAAAAGCCGATATGGCGATTGCCTTTGATGGGGATTTTGACCGTTGTTTTTTCTTTGATGAAACGGGGCGATTTATTGAAGGTACGTATTTGGTTGGCGTATTAGCCAAGGCGTTTTTGGAAAAGGAGCCAAATGCCAATATCGTGTACGACCCACGCAATGTACTAAACACCGAAGCGGTGATTGCAGACGCAGGTGGTAAGGCCGTGATTAGTAAATCGGGTCATTCGTTTATTAAGCAAGTGATGCGCGAGCACAATGCCGCGTATGGTGGCGAGATGTCAGCGCACCATTATTTCCGCGACTTTAACTATTGCGATAGCGGCATGATTCCATGGCTGTTGGTGGTAGAGTTGGTGTCAAAGTCGGGCAAGCCATTGTCGCAACTGGTCGATGAGATGATTAGTGCTTACCCAATTTCAGGCGAAATTAACTTTAAACTCACCGGTACGACCGCCGCTGAGGTATTGGCCAAGCTTGAGCAAGGTTATGCCGAATTTGATAACGCATCGGCTAGCCTAAATAAACTCGATGGCTTGTCGGTGAATTTTCCAAATTGGCGCTTTAATGTCCGCGCATCAAACACCGAGCCGCTCATTCGCTTAAATGTCGAGGCAAAAGGCGATGCGGCGTTATTAGCCAGCAAAACCCAAGCGCTATGTGATTGGATTGTTGCCCAAGGCGGCCATCCGGCAGATCACTAGAGGACAGACCGTAAATCAACCATAAAAAAGCCGACCTAACGAGGTCGGCTTTTTAGTAACTAGGTGCTTAATAACTAGGCACTTAATAACTAGTTGCGTGATTATTTGCCAGCGCGCTCAGCACGGGCTTTTGCAATCAAGAAATTAACCACTTGTGGTACTTTGCCATCTTCACCTTGCACCACGTATTTACCGTCAACAACCACAGCCGGTACGCCCGATAACTGGTAACGCATTGCAGCATCTTTTGAGCGAGCGATACGCGTATTGACTGCAAATGAATTGTATAGGCTATTGAATTTATTAATGTCTAAGCCTTGTGACGCGTACCATTTACCCAATGACGCTTGGTCAAACAATTTTTGACGGTCTTTTTGCACGGCATCAAACATTGGTAAATGGGTTTTGCCTTGATAGCCCATCAATTGTGCCGCGTAAAAACCGCGCGCGTTTTGTTCCCAAACTGGGTTCATCGCGGCTGGGGTTTGCATAAAAATAACGTCTGCTGGCTTGGTCTTTGCCCAGTTAGTCATGTGCGGTTCAAGTTTGTAGCAGTGTGGACAGCCGTACCAGAAAAATTCACGAACGATGATTTTGTTGCCTTCAATTTTTTCTGGATTGGCCAATACAGTATAATCTTGACCAGCAACGTAATTAGCCGCTTGTGCGTGGGTTGCGATACCGGTTAAACCCACTGCCAATGCCAACACAGGAAATGCAAATTTTTTCATAAATACCTCTGTAAGACCTATAAGTAACGGCAAGCTTGGTTTTGTGGCACGATAAGCCAAACCAATCGCTTCACCAAGTATTGGGGGAAAATGAAATGTGGCTATACTAGCATTAAATAGTTAGCTTGCGTAAGGCAAATTTAGCTTTTGCCAAAAAAGCTACATGCTTGTAAAGGTTAAGCAAGAAATTCTTTTGTTTAACTAAATACTGGGCTTGTAAGTTAATATATTTTTAATAATTCTGTCAATGTGCGCCGGTTATTTATTTATGACTCGATTCAATAATGGTGCAAAATTGCGACAATGTGTCCTTCATCGCCACACAATATTATTGCAATTGCATTTAACCCTAACAAAAACCTGTTAAAATGGGTAACTGCGATTAAAAACCCAACGGAATACTGACTATGACAAATACAACACAAACCAATAATACGACCCAGAATGTCGATGTAAGTGAAGTGCAAAAATTTACCGATTTGGCCAATGAATGGTGGGACAAAAAAGGTGCATTCGCGACCTTACACCAGATTAACCCATTGCGTCTAAATTGGATTGAGCAGCAAGTGATTGCGCACCAAGGCACGGGATTGACGGGTAAAGCCGTACTCGATGTGGGTTGTGGTGGTGGTATTTTGTCATTTAGTATGGCACAACGTGGTGCTTTTGTGACCGGTATTGATATGGGCGAGGCCAATATTAAGGCCGCACAAATCCATGCCGAACAGGAACACAAAGACCTACTATTCAAGCAAGTACCGGTTGAAACTTTTGCGGAAGACCATGTCGGTAAGTTTGATGTGGTAACTTGTATGGAGATGCTTGAGCATGTGCCAGATCCGCAGTCAATTATCGAGGCTTGTTTTACACTATTAAAGCCAAACGGTGTATTGGTGTTATCAACGATTAACCGTAATCCAAAATCGTATCTGTTTGCGATTATTGGTGCTGAATACGTACTGCGTCTATTACCACGCGGGACGCACGATTATGAGAAATTCATCACACCTGCGGAACTTGACCGCTTTGCAACCTATGCTGGGTTTGAGCGCCAAGATTTGATTGGTTTGCATTATAACCCAGTGATTAAGCATTATTGGCTCGCGCAAAATGTCGATGTTAACTATATGATGGCCGTACACAAACCAGCGTAAGTCAAAGTTTTTAACCCACAATGATTAAGGCAATGAGTAAGCCAATGAGCAACCAATCGATTCAAGCCGTATTATTTGATTTGGACGGTACGTTAATTGACACCGCCCCGGACTTTATCCGAATTATTAACGTCATGTGTGACAAGCATAACCACGTTGCGCCCAGTGCTGAGGCGATTCGTGAACAAGTATCAGCGGGCGCGCGTGCGATGGTCAAGCTGATGTTTGGCGATGAGTTGGCCAATGTTGCCGATACCGACCCAACATTACTTGCTTATCGTCAAGAGTTCTTGGATACCTATGAAGCGGATATTTGTGTCGATAGCAAGTTGTTTGATGGATTAGATACCTTATTAGGTGGTCTTGAACGCCAAGATATCCCATGGGGTATTGTCACCAATAAACCACGCTATTTGGCAGAGATTTTATTGGAAAAACTGGCATTAACCGAACGTTGCTCAGTCTTGGTTTGTCCAGAGGATGTGACCCACACCAAACCTGACCCGGAGCCGTTGTACTTGGCCGCCAAGCAACTAGACGTGGATGCAGCACGCTGTATCTATGTCGGAGACCATATCCGTGACATCCAAGCTGGTAATGCAGCCGGTATGCACACCGTAATTGCAGGGTTTGGTTATGTGCCACCTGAAGATAGTGATTTGGCCGCATGGCAAGCAGACGATATCGTGGCGACATCCACTGAGCTACAGCAATTAATTGAGCAGTTGATCACGGCATAACTCGCAAATTGGCAAACTTTTTATTTTGAGGACATCATGACAGACCAACCTACCCAAACCACACTCATGACCCATGACGATGTACGCAACTTTAACCCACCGGCCGATTGCTTAAAAGGCAAAAATATCTTAGTTACAGGTGCCGGTGATGGGATTGGTAAAGTTGCCGCATTGACCTATGCCAAATATGGCGCAACCGTGCTGTTACTGGGCAAAACCGCCAGCAAGCTTGAAGAAGTATATGACGAAATCGAAGCCAATGGTGGCGCTGAGCCGGCCATGCTGCCGATGAATTTGGAAAGCGCGAGCTATACTGAGATGCAGCAGTTGGCGATTTTGGTAGAGCGCGAAGTTGGTCATATTGATGGTATCTTGCACAATGCGGGCATGCTCGGTGTGTTAACCCCGCTTGAGATGTACGATCCAATTATCTTTGAGCAAGTGATGAAGGTCAACTTTAATGCCACCTTTATGCTGACCCAGGCGTTATTTCCCTTACTAAAAGCGGCACAAAGTGGCTCAGTGGTCTTTACCTCAAGCGGTGTGGGTAGTACACCACGCGCGTTTTGGGGTGCGTATGCCTTATCCAAGCTTGCGGTTGAGGGCATGAGCGATATCTTTACCCAAGAAACGCAAAAAACCACCGCGTTACGCTTTAACTGTATCAACCCGGGTGCGACGCGTACCCAAATGCGTGCCACGGCTTATCCAAGCGAAAACCCAAATACTTTGGTGGCGCCTGAGGACTTGATGAACGCGTATGTCGCTCTGATGACCGATGCCGCAGCCGGTATCAAAGGCCAAGTGATTGAGTTACAGCCAAAGTAATATCTGTGCTAAGCCAGTACTGTCTAATAAAAAACAGGCGCTGAAAGTCGTTTTCAGCGCCTGTTTTGATTTATGGGATAGGTTAGAGTAGCCACTCAATCGGCAGTTTTGCCAATAACCACACCAAACTACGCTCCCATGCTTTGGTCTGCGGTTCTTCATGGTATACGGTGGGTTTGCCGTTTTCTAAGCTATGCCATTGCACTTTATCATCCACCAGTGTCACGGTGTAGGCATCCGTGGCGATTGAACGGTCGAAGTTTTGCTGCATATGGGTTGCCATCTCCGGGCTATGGATATTGACTCCTAACTCGGTATTGAGTTCAGCCGAGCGTGGGTCAAAGTTATATGAGCCGATATACAGGCGTTCACCATCGCTTTCAAAGGTCTTGGCATGTAGGCTTGTTGCAGAGCGACCCGTGAGATAGGAATTATGTTGTTGGTCACGTTTGGCATTGGGTTTTAGCTCATATAGTTTGACCCCGCCTGTGAGTAGTTGCTGTCGATACTTGGCATAGCCTGAATGGACAGCCTTGACATCGGTGGCGCTCATGGCATTGGTCAAGATACGCACATCGGCACCGGCAGCGGCAAGCTTAACAAAATAATCGGTACCGGCTTGGGTGGGTACAAAGTATGCCGACACAATGCGCGCGTGGTGTTTGGTTTCGCCCAAGCTTTGCCCAATCTCATACGACTTGTCACTCGGCTTACCAAGTAGCTTGTCAGGGTTATCACTTAATAGCTCAGTCGTCGCCCAATACATGGGTAAATGCTGACGTTTGACTTTATTGACAAAGTCGAGCGCCACAATGCGTTCTAAGTAAGCATTTTTAAGTTTGAGCATCGGGTCAAGCTGGTCAGACGCGGGTTTGTCTTTTTGCTGGGCTTTGGGGATAAAGACTTGGTCGAGATTTGACTGTTTGGGTTTTTCGATCAGGTCGGTAATCGGGTAGGCGAGCGGGTGATTCCAGTAACGGTCAAAGTCTTGTGACACCTGCGGCACAATCGCGCCCACCATCACCACATCCATATCAGAAAACACCATATCTTGGTTGAGGGCAAAATACTCATCACCGATATTGCGCCCACCGGTAATCGTCAATTGGCTATCTGCCGTCAGTGATTTGTTGTGCATCCGATGATTCAGACGGTCAAAGTCACCAACAAAGCCAAGCCAACGCCAAGAACGATATCGATTGGGGTTCATTAGGCGCACTTCGATATTGGCATGGTCATTGAGCACCCACAAGGTCGGATCAAGCCCGCGCGTGTTGTTATCGTCTAGCAGCAAGCGCACCCGTACACCACGTTCGGCCGCTTCCTTGATACCTTGTAGCATCAGATTGCCAGTGATGTCATTGTTCAAGATGTAGTATTGTAAATCTAAGGTTTTTTCTGCGGTACTAATCAGCAGCATACGCGCGGCAAACGCATCCATGCCGTTGTTGAGCGGATAAATCCCAGTCTTATTCGGGTTGTTACTGACCAGATTGGCGATGCCTTCGGCTAAAGTCTGCGCGCCTAACTGCTTAAAGCGAGGCGATGGCTCATCGGGCGGTAATTCGGTGGCCACTTGGGTTGAACCAGTGTCATTAACCGAAGTTTTGTCACCATTATCGACCACGGTGGCGACTTGGTAGCTACTGGGTTTGCCAGTATTGGTAGGCAAGCGGCCAAACCAAGCAATAGCGAATAATATCGCCATACACACGGTAAACAGGACGAATAGCACCCACATGCGGTGCTTAAATAAGGGTCGTAACGGCAATGATGGCGGCATCAACGTCATCCAAATTAACGAGGGAGGACTATGATATTAGCCAATCCGTGCCTATTGTACTAGCAGTTTTTAGTTAAACTGACGGCGTAAAAACTGGACGGTATGGTCTTTGGCTTTTTTTACGGCTAGTTTACGGTTATGACCAAGTAATAGTTTGATTTGCCAAAGTTTTTCTTGGTACAGCGTAGGTGCTGTTTGCTGATAGCTGGCATTGATGATGCGTTTGGCGGCAACCACGGCATCAGGTGAGCGTGTTGCCAACTCTGCTACCAACTGCTGGGCTTGTTCAAATGGTGAATCACTCAAGTGTGACACCACGCCATAGGCCAAGGCTTGGTTACCATCAAATAGGCGTGCTGTCATTGCCAACTCTTTGACCACATCGGGACGCAGCTGACCAAAACCGCTTTGGGTCAAGCCCATGTCCGCGACCAAGCCCCACTTGGCTTCCATGATAGCAAACTGACAATCCGCGGTGGCAATCCGAATATCACTGGCTAATGCCAACTGTAATCCCGCACCTAAGCAATGCCCATGCAATACGCTAATGACTGGGATGGGTAAATCACGCCATACCAAGCACACGCGCTGAAACTTACTTTGCCAAGGTTTGGCCAATTCCCAAGCGACCGCAGATAAATTTTTGGGGTTATTCAAATCCGCTAAATCAATGCCAGTGGAAAAACTTTTGCCTTCACCTGCGATAATCACGGCACGGATATCCGGCCAATGCGTTAACTGTTTTGCCAAATGAATCAATTTATCCATCATGGCAAAGCTTAACGCGTTACGCTTGTCACTGCGAGTCAGCCATACGATAACGCTGTCATGCTCACCGCACTCTAGGCGGATGTCTGGCTGTAACTGGGTATTGGCTTGTTCGATACGTTGGGACAGTTCGGTTGAGGGTTGAGTTGTGGGCAACGATTTAATAAATGGCAAATTGCGTGTGACATTCAATGGTAGGGGAAAAGTGGGCATGAGTCATCCTTAATAAAGTAATATCAGTATAAATCTCAGTAATTAACGAGTTAGCACCACATTACTGATTTTGGTGGATATTGACAAGGATGATTTGACCACATTGCGTACACAGATTGTCTATGCCAATTGTCCACGCAACGAATTAGTGAGCATAATATTAACTAACGCGGTTAAAACATTTTCCAGTTCATATTGTCTTCGGTAAGGCGCGCGTACTTAAGTTGCGGATGCGCTGACAAATCGGCATTTTGCACATTATCCAGTGCCTGTAACAGTTGTTCATAGTAAGGCGTTAGCATGGCAAACTGGGCAGGCGAGACGTTGCTAACATTGAGTAAGCTTTTATCCTCAAGTTTTTGGCTGGCATAGCGTAGCTGTGGCACACCGGTATAACGACTCGCGCCCAAGATACGATGCGCCACATTCGCCAGCTCTTGGCGATCATGTTTTTGCCACGCTTGTTGCAAGTCATTGCGTTCTTTTGGCACAGAGTCGATCATCATGATCAGTAAATTACTGGCCAAGTCGGTTTTACCAGCGACACGCATCAGCGCATCTTCCCAGTCAATGACGGATAACTGGAAAAACTCTGGGTCTTTTTCCGTATCGCTATCACTTGAACGCAGTGACTCGGTCGCACCAGAATAAGTAAGCGCAGGGACGGTTGACGCCGCGGTCGGTATCGAGCTCGGCTGAGGAGATGTGGTTGGGGTCTGTGTTGCACGCGTTGTTTCATTAACAGGTAACACTGCAAGAGGCGTATCAGTATCGGTCAGTGCTGCGCTAACGAGTAGGTTGGCCTTCGCTGTTGAATCTTTGCCAAGCCAGCGCTGTAGGATTTGTAAAAGTTGTACTTGGCTAATCGGTTTACCCACATAATCATCGATACCAGATGCCAATAGCTTGTCGCGCTCATCCGAGAGGCTATGCGCCGTGAGTGCGACAATGGGTAAATGCTTGATACTACCATCGGCTTGTACCTGTTCGGCCTCTAACTGACGAATACGTGTTGCCGCTTCACTGCCTGACATGCGCGGCATTTGAATATCCATAAAAATCAAATCCACGGCTTTGTCCGACTCATGGAATTGCTGCTGCATATAGTCGATGGCATCAAAACCACTATTGACACTCACCACGGCAATGCCAAGCTCGGCCAATAAGGCTTCAAGTACCAATAGATTCGGTGGATGGTCATCCACGGCTAACACGCGAAAGCCATGCCATTGTGGCAGACTGGTTTCTACCATGGGACGATTTGCCGTATCGAGCATTTGATACAACTGGCGACGGTCAAGCGGCTGATATAAAGGCCGTGCTTGATAACGCGCTAACAACTCTGGGTCAAGATTGATTTGATAGCCAAACAGTGCCAAGCGTCCCGCATAGTGCAACCGTACTTGCTTAAGTAGTGAAGTGGTATCTTCACTGGTATGGTTATCGACGATGACCCAATCCCAACGATTACCCAGTTCTTTTAGCTGTTCAAGCAAGCCTGGTAAACTGGTCGCAAGGGTAATCTCAATCGGTAACTCGCGCAAGCTACCCCGTAGGACTTGCACGCTCGGCAAGTGCTCAATCCACACTAGCATCGACAGTGGACTGTTATTGCCAAACTGCTCAAACACGGTCGGTAACTGCCACATTGGCTCTTGGGTGAGTAGGCGCTGTTCTTCGCTGTTGCTCAAACGCATGGGTAGGGTAAACCAAAACGTGGTGCCTTTGATTTTTTGTGCTTTACCGGATTCATCGACTTGGTTGCCCGCTTGTTCGGCATTATCAAAAAAGCCAATCCCACCGCCCATCAAAA
>CALJUC010000197.1 GCA_937975585.1 uncultured Moraxella sp.
AGCAGAGGCACGTGGAATGTCAGCCGCTTCACACACATCCGCCAAACTAATCTCAGCGATTGGGCGGGTAGCACTCAACTCTTTTGCCGCTGCCAATAATTTTTGGCGACGTAAACGACCTTGTTGACTAGTAAACTTGAATTTGTTTGGCACTAAGCGACGCGCCAACTCTGAGTTTACTAACACGTCTTCAATTTTTTCATCATATGAACTGCTCATCGATTTCTCCTACAATGCTACCTTAGCGATTAAAAAGTGATTAAAAATTACCTAACTTGTCTTTAATTGGCCTGATACAGGCGAATCTGCGCTCGCACCAACCCGTGATCGGTGGGTCGCTGCTCATACACAAACTTTAAATGATCGTTAAAATAGTCAACCTGCAATACTTCGCCCACGGCAAACTTGCTATCATTTAAAAACTGCTCAGAAACTAAAATCTGATCTAACACTTCTGGCATGCCTTGGTGAATATGGGTATACGCCACATCACGCAGCCACGGTGTGCGCGTTTGAATCGAAGATGCGTCATAAAGCACGATATCACGATTGCCCTTGTCGTAGAACACCTCGCCCGATTCGCTCAGTAGCTGACAAGTGACGCTTTGCATCACGTCATTCATATCACCCAATAAAATCAGCGGTTGGTTATTGTGACGCAACCGCTCAATCACCATTTGGCGAATACCCGCAGCTTCAGCAGCGCGCATACATAAGCTTCGGAGTTTAGCCCGTACCCGAATTAGCGGGTCATCACGATCCTCTAACGGTTTGCCATTTTCATCTTCCAGATATTCAGGGCGCTTACTTTTTAGGTGCGCAACCACGACTGTCAAGCTCTGCCCTGTTGGCAACTGTAATTCTGCCACCACAGGCGGACGATTAAAACGTCGGTAAATACCCATATCAGGGATATCCATTAACGCGGTGCTTGGCATCTGTGTCAACAAATCAACCTTGCTAATCTCAAATCGAGAGATCAACCCAACCGCTGGTGTGCCCTGCGCGCCATGACCTTGGGTCAATTGGCTAGTCGGTGAGTTGCTCGCTAGCGGTACTGCAACATGATAGTTTGCCATACCTGCTTTGGCGCACAAGTCAATCAGCGCTTGCTCATCCCATACCTCTTGTACCCCAATCACATCCGCCTGTAAGCGCGCAAATAATGGCGCTAACGCCGCCAACTTATCCTGATATTGCTGCGGCGTATACGGCTCGGTGTTGTGATAAAACATCCGATTGGGCAACGCAAAATTCAATAAATTTGCCGTTGCCACGATAAATTGTGCATTCATCCATGGTTCATTCATTAGCTTATCCTGTTTAATTATTATTTAGTTTATTATTTACAGTCACTTTATCTATAGCTACTTTAACCATCGTTGTTTTATACATAGTTACTTTATTTGTAATAACTTTGGCTATAAGCGAAGTGACTTTATTTAAGCCTTATCCTTAACAGGATTACGCTAATTTAGTTGACTTTTAAAACGTTTAGGATTTCGTCTAAAGTTCCAGTCAACAATGATTTAACTATTTACAATAAATATACTGATTAGTGAACAAATAATACCCTTCATCCCCAGAAAAATGGTCAATTGTTAGTCAATAACTCAACACAGTGTCGATTTATATATTCTTATACATTTTATAATACAGCAAAACTATAGAATTAGTAAATAAATCACGATAAATTGTTAAAAAAAACAATATTACAAGTCATTTTTTTACGTTTTTAGATGCAATAATGAAGAACATAAATCGATTGTTGAGTTAAAAATAAACATAATTGAAAAAATTTATCAAAAACTTATCATCATTCTTTATTTTTCCAAACTCAAGTTCAATTAACCACTAGTGTTTTTTCGTTAAAAAATGACTAATGTCAGCAACTATTGTGTGAGGTTATTATCTACGTGTTTTCATCATTTTTTTAGATTTACCATTAAACATACCTAAGTTGGCAATACCTTTAGACTCTGTTGTAGATAAAACTGCCAACGTTTTAATAAGACTTGACGTTTTGTTTCATCCATACTTGGCTCGAAACGGCGTTCAAGCTGCCAACTCTCTTGTATCACGCTATCCATCAATAAGCCCATCGCTTGCCCCGCCATAATCGCAACGCCTTTAGCGGTAATCTCAGTAACCGTTGGGCGCAATACAGGCACGCCCAAGATATCGGCTTGAAATTGCATGAGTAAGTTATTGTTGGCGGCACCACCATCGACCCGTAACTCAGTAAGGGTTACCGGGCTGTGACGCTGCATAGCTTGCAAGACATCATAGACTTGAAGGGCAATCGCCTCTAACGCTGCACGAGCAACGTGGGCTTTGGTAGTACCGCGAGTCATACCGACCAATTGCGCGGTGGCATCCGGACGCCAATAAGGCGCAGCAAGCCCCGTAAACGCCGGAATTAACGTGACACCTTCACTATCGGGAACTTGTTCGGCTAGCGCTTCAATCTCATGGCTGCTATTTATCAAACCTAAGTTATCGCGCAGCCATTGCACAATCGCCCCCGCCATAAATACGCTACCCTCTAATGCATACTGGGTTTGGGTAGGCAATAAATCCGTTGCTTGGCTAGAGCTAGGTAAGGTTTGGGTCTGCCATGCTACGGTTGAAAGTAGTTCATTATTGACCGCGGGTATCTGCTCGCCCGTGTTCATTAGTAGAAAGCAACCTGTGCCGTAAGTTACTTTTGCCATACCCGGCTTGGTGCAGCCTTGCCCGTACAGTGCCGCTTGTTGGTCACCCAATACGGCATAAATCGGAATTGGCTTGGCAAACAACCCCGTCTTGGTGTCACCAAAGTGACTATTGGATGGCAAAATCTTAGGCAGTAAGGCTTTGGGTATATCAAACAGATTTAATAGTTCATCAGACCATTGCCCCGTATGAATATTCATCAATAACGTCCGTGAGGCATTGGTAATATCAATCGCGTGCTCACCGGTTAAGTTATATAAGAGCCAACTATCTACGGTACCAAATGCCAACTCGCCTGCCATCGCCCGGGTGCGTAACATAGGATTATGGTTTAACAACCACACCAATTTACTGGCGCTAAAATAGGGGTCTAATCGTAATCCAGTGAGCGCTTGAATACGGGGTTCATGGCCTTGTTGGCGTAACTTTTCGCACCAGTCTTGGGTACGTCTGTCTTGCCACACAATCGCAGGGGCGACTGCTTGTCCTGTCGCTTTGTCCCAAATAATCGTCGTTTCGCGTTGGTTAGTAATACCAATTGTGGTGATATCGGTTGCCAGTAAACCGGCTTGGTGAATGGCTTCTTGCGCGGTGCTAATTTGGGTTTGCCAAATTTCATTGGCATCTTGTTCCACATAGCCAGGCTCAGGGGTAAACAACGCCAACGGTTTTTGTGCCTTCGCCACCACATTTAGCTCGGCATCAAATACAATCGTGCGGCTTGATGTCGTTCCTTGATCAAGTGCTAAAATATAGCCCGTACTTTTTTGCGCAATCATTTTTTTATCCGTGGTAGCTGACATAATCATTCCTTTATCTATGCGTATTTTTGATTTCTTTATTATTGTATAAACCAAATATTGGCAAACTTGTGGTATGAAATTACTGTATCAGGTTTAAAAAAATTCGTCACACACATTTCCTATTGATTTTGTTTCTAAAAAACCACATCATAACCGCTAGTTTATGACAATATTTAAGTAACTATTATTTAAGTACCTAGTGTTTAAGAGCTCATCCCCTATTTTCTGATACCGATTAAAGATACTCGCTTCTATGCCAATGACCCACGTTTCACCTGCCGCTACCACACCAACGCCTATTTCAACCAACGCTCAACCTCAGACCCAAGTACAGGCTCACGCACAGCCACAAACACTCGCTGCTAATAAACCAAAAAAACCAAAAGCTAGCGCTAAAACCAAATCAATAGACATAGAACGTGCTGCTGACCAGCCAATTAACCCTGCTAATCTAAAGCCGCTCGATGTGGCGCAACTGCGCCGTTATAGCGACCCAACTTCACTCGCTAGCGACAGTCATCATGCCTTACCACCGGTATTGGAGTTTGGGCAACAGCGCGCGGTTAAGGCGATTTTGACGGCACTCGATATTCATGCCAATGGTTATCATGTGTTTGCTGCCGGTGAAAACGGCTTGGGCAAACGCACTTTAATCAAACGCTTACTGCAAAATTACGCCAAACATCGCCCAACGCCAAATGACGCCGTCTACGTCAATAACTTTAGTGACAATCGTAGCCCGACCGCCCTTCAGCTGCCCGCGGGTATGGGACACGCTCTTGCCGATGATGTGAAACAGTTTTGGCTGATAGCAAAGCGCCAATTGAACAAACGCTTTCGCAGTGAGCATTACCAAAGCAAAATCGAAGCGATTAAAAACGAAATCAGCCTACGCGAAGAATTGGCCTATAACGAACTGCACGAAGAAGGCAAACAATACTCGCTGGCCCTGGCATTGCGCCCTTCAGACAATAAACCAGTTTTTATCCAATCCGATTTTCAAGACAATGCTGCTGATGGCCTAACCGCTGATATTGATAATGCCATCGACACTGACCTTGACAATACTGCACCGATAAAAGCGAAAAAAACGCGCAAAACAGCGCCAAAGTCAGCTGACACCGAGTTAAATATAGGCAAAACGACAAGTAGCGCATTTGGTTTACACCCCAAATCGCCTTATGTGGCCAACTATCAAGACAAAAACCACATGCAAAAACGCTTGAGCCAGCTGACGATCACCCTTGAGAAAATCGAGGATGAGGCCAACCAAACGTTACAAGCCTTGCATCATTCGATGACTCGCCGCACGTTAGCGCCGCTTTTGACACCCTTATTAGCCAAATATGCGGATTTGCCAAATGTGGTCAAATATCTGAATGAGCTGCGTGATGACATGGTTACCCATATCGAGCGTATCATTAATGAAGATGATGAGGAATTTTTGCCAAGTCATTTTTCGCCTGTGCCCGCACGGTACTTTGTGAATGTCATGGTGAGCCATGAACCAAATAGCGGCGCGCCAATTATCTTTGAAGACTTGCCTACCCACCTTAACTTACTCGGCCATGTTGAGCAAATCACCCATTTGGGTACGGTGTCAACCGATGTCAGCCTGATTCGTGCCGGTTCTTTGCATCGCGCCAACGGTGGCTATTTGATTTTGGAAGCCAATAGCTTGCTTGAGTATCCGTATGCATGGCAAGGGCTAAAGCGTGCACTGCAAAGCCGCCAAATCAAGATGTCTAGCCTTGAACAAATGCTTACACTTACCGGTAGCATTAGCCTTGAGCCACAACCGATTGACCTTGATGTCAAAGTGATTTTGCTTGGCGAGCCGGATTTGTATTACGATTTACTTGATTTTGAGCCGGAGTTTAATGCGGTGTTCAAAATCCGCGCCGACTTCCATGATCGCGTTGCACGCAGCTTAGAAAACGAGCAACTGATGGTGGCAAGAATTGCCGATATGGTCAAAAAATATGACCTACTGCCATTTAACAATACCGCGTTTGCCAGCTTACTTGACTATTTAAGCGAACAAGCCGAAGACCAACAAGAACTTAGCCTACATGGCGACCGTCTAGCCCAAGTGCTACTTGAAGCCAACCGTCACGCGCTACTTGAGCCGACTTCGGTGGTAACACGCCAACATGTAAGCCAAGCGGTGGCGGATATTCAGCACCGCTCTGGCTATTTACGTCAGTTATTTTGGCAAGAGCTTGAAAAAGGCCAGCAACTCATCAGCACCCGTGGTAAAGCCGTGGGACAGGTCAATGCCTTGACCGTGATTAGCTATGCCGATAGTGAGTTTGGTATGCCCGCGCGCTTAACGGCCAGTGTCCACCCGAGTAACGGCCATGCTGATATTATCGATATCGAACGCGATGTGGATTTGGGTGGCTCTATCCATGCCAAAGGCGTGTTGATTATGAGCAGTTATCTGCGCGCGTTATTCGCTGAAGATAATGATTTGCACTTTACGGCCTCACTCGCGTTTGAGCAAAGTTATGGCGGTATTGATGGTGACAGTGCCACGGTAGCCGAAACTTGCGCACTGCTATCGGCGCTATCGCAATTACCGATTAATCAAGGTCTTGCGGTGACGGGCTCGATGAACCAGTTTGGTCAAGTACAAGCGGTGGGTGGCGTGAATGCCAAAATCGCGGGATTCTATGATGCCTGTGTCGAGCAAGGCTTGATGGCGGATGCCGGTAAACAGGTGCAGGGCGTGATTATGCCAAAAGCCAATATCAACCAGCTGATGCTACGTCAAGATATCGTTGATAGTGTGAAAGCCGGAAAATTTGCGATTTATGCGGTGGAACACGTTAATGAGGCGTTAGCGTTATTAACCGGCGTTGCGATTGATGATACCACCAAAAAAGGCCACTATCGCAAAAATACCCTATATGGTCAGATTGAACGCCGCTTAGATGCTTGGGCAGAAAAACAGGCCGATGACAGTAACGATAAATAGTTAAGCATAAAATTGCCCTTATATAAGCGTATAAAATAAGGGCAATTTACACTACGAGTAATGAAAACTAATTGTTGATTACGTGACTTGTTCTAGTGCAAGCAATTGTTGTTTGATGGCGACACCTCCTGTGTAGCCACCAAGTTCGCCATTGCTGGCGATGACGCGATGGCAGGGGATTATCAAGCTAATTGGGTTTTTGCCGTTGGCATTGGCGACTGCTCGGTAGGCGGTTGGCTGTCCGATGAGGTTGGCTAATTGGGCGTAGCTGATAGTCTGTCCATAGGGAATTTTTAATAATGCTTCCCATACCTTTTGCTGAAATGGCGTGCCTGTGGAAATATCAAGTGGCACGTCAAATGCTTGTAGCTGACCATTAACGTATTGTTCTAGCTGACGAAGGGTATCTAGCAAAACTCTGGCATTGTCATCTTTTGCCTTGTACAACTCTTTTCTTGCAATAAATTTTGATGGTTCGGTCAATTGATTTAGGATTTTTTCCGTTTTGTGGGTAAACCAATCTAAGGCGATAAGTTTGCCCTTATTGGCAACCAAGGTAATCCTTGGTAAATCGTTGGTTAGTTGATAAGTGGTGGCAAGGATTGGCATGATGGCATTCCTAAAAAATTAACTCTAAAAATCAAGGTCATTTAAGGGGTAATTTTTGGGGGTAATATAGCCTTTATTGGGCAAGTAATACAGTTTATAACTTTGTTTAGCATAACTTTGTTGGTTCATCTCGCCTGTTACCACGATATTGAGCGGATAAAAACCATTGACTACACTAGTGCGATTGATTGCGAAGGTTGATTGAATATCATCACACGTTGGCTGCTTGGCTTCCCCACAGTTGCCTGTTGCCGCATTGTTATAACTTGAACCTATCCAACTTTGCATAATGCCTTTGCCATTAGGGGTCAAAATCACATAGTCTGTACCTGAAACCCCAAAGTGGGTGTCGCCATGTTCATTCAAAAAACCCCAACTCTCGGGAGAAAACTGCAACAATCGCCACTCGGTTAACCCATGACCAAAGCTACCTGCATTCATATAAGGGTCAGCAGACTCCACTTGCCAAGTATTGGCTTGTGTGGGATGGGGCTTCAGGACAAACATACCCACCAACCCCGAATGCACATGACCGCCTGTGATTTCATCACCCGCTGCATCAAAAGCCACATCCCCTGTCACGATGACATACATCCGCTTGCCTTGGCTGGTCTGTACGATTTTTTGGCTATCGACTTGCACACAGTAGCCAATTTGATAGGCTTCTTTGGTGATACCATCGTATGAGCCATCGTTCGCCCAAGTCCCTTGGCAAGCATTGGCTTGATTGTACAAGGCATAATAAGGCTTTAGCACGGTTTGCAAAATATCGGCATTGCCATTATTGGCAAATGCAGGTTGGCTCATTATCGCTCCAGCCGTGAAAAAAGCCAAACCAAACGCTTGCCATACTGTATGCCATAGTTTGCAGATGCTTGGTTGGTGGGTTTTCATGGAGATCGGAAGAGCGTCGTGTAGGG
>CALJUC010000198.1 GCA_937975585.1 uncultured Moraxella sp.
CTCGATGGCTTTGACCGTGTCATAATCCAAATGGTCCCAATGGTCATGGGTGATGATGAGATAATCGACTTTTGGAAAATCTTCGGGTCGCCAGCGTCTAGTAAATTCAAAGGCAGGGTTAAAATAATCAATCGGCGAACCCGACACCAACACAGGGTCAATCAAAAAGCGTTTGCCGTTTAGCTGTAATAAATACGACGAATGCCCAAACCACAGGTAAAAGTCTTTATCCGTCGGCAAGCTGTCTAATTTGGTATCAAGCATGGGAAAGGGCTTGCTGGGTTTTAACTTCGGGTTTTTATCAAACAAATACGCCCATATCATCTCAGGCATGGACTGCTTGCCTGTCATGGTACGGGTGATTTCAAGGTTTTGAAAACTGCCGTCTTGATAGTTGGGCGATGCTTGAATACGAGCGAGCCTGTCACCGGTGGGATGCTTGCCAAAAGCAGGTGTATGCAAAAACAGCGTGATACCGACAGCGATAATCAGCAAAAAAATCAAAAAGAAAATGAGCATTTTTTTTAGTTTCATCAAGTTAGGCTTAAAAAAGATAGGTATATAAAAGATAGGCTTAAAAATAAAAGTTAGGGTATTGATATGGGTAATCGCAATGTTTTACAACTTTTTATTTATACAGATGTACCCTACCAATATTTTGCCGTTGATCTGCCGTCAATAAGAAAATCTGAACCTGTGAGATAACCGCCATAGCGCTTTTAACTATGATTATAATTCGCGCTTTTTTTAAATAGCTGATTTTTAGGAATTATAAAATAATAAAATTATCCAATTTAATAGGCAAAAGGTCACTAAGACACTTGCCTATCAAAAATGCCCACACAAATAACGGGTGGGCATTTTAACGTTACAATAACATAAATTGTATTACACGGTCTTAGCTATTTTTTGTGGTTTAGCTTGGGGGAGTTTAAGCTGTAAGATACGAAATAACACCACAGTCATCAATAGCAAATTGCTAACCAAATACCATCCCTGCAACCATAACTGCGAACTATCTGTGCCGACAAATAAGCCATGCGCCACTGTCGATACATACGCCGCTAAGGCAAACGCGTGTAAATAACGCCATGCGGTTTTGGCAATTTTTTGCTTAAACAATGAGCCAACCGCAATTAGCAACATCGCATACCATGCCACTTGCCCTAACCCAATCCAAAGCCAAGACAACATCGGTAAATCGCTGCGATCAAGCATAAAAGGTACGGCAATCTCAAGTAAGGACGGTGCAAGATAGCTATCATTCAATAGCATACCGGCATGCAACAGCGACACCAACAACCCAAGCCAAGTAAAAAACTGGTGCCAAGACAAGGCTGTACCGCGCTCAAACCAAAACTGGCTACTTTGGCTACTAATTGACAGCCCTGTCATCACACTCAGCCACAGTACGCTATACCCAATGATACCCAACACGCGCGACCATTGCCAAAAACTAGGGCTACCCGCTTGGGTAATTTGAGTGATAAAGGCGGTTAAGCTGATATCTTGTGTACCAAATACCCAAAAGCTCAGCCAGCCAACCAACGCAATTAACGCAACACTGACAATGACACCAAGTTTTAACCAAGGGTGAGTGGCTCGTTTCATACTATTTCCTATTAATCAATACATTATGCGAATGGAAAGACGCACATGCCTAATGTGGGTTGGTGTCGATAAATTGCTGTATGGTGGGATTCAGCCATTGCTGATAACCAGTCGGCATCGCTACGATAAATGACAGACCGATTTGGGTTAACCCGTGTTGCTTTAGCCACGCCAAACTTTCTTTAATACCCAACAAACAACATAATTTGCTTAACGTCTGTGCCAAATTCGTTGTATTACTCACCTGTAAAAACTGTTTCAATCCTGATGATGATTTGTTCTGTAACGCATTTTTTAGCATCTTTGGGTTAATTAAAACACTGGTGCAGATTATATTGCTTAGGCTATTTTTTAATAAATTCACCAAGTGATGTTGTAAGGTATCACCTTGATACCAATAGCGATAATCGATACCAGACGTCGCCAATACCATATCCGTTACTGGGACGCTTAGGGTCACGCCCGCAGTAGCACATTGCCAATCCGGCAAAGCAATACTTTCACTGAACGCTGCCAAATTTGGCAGTGGCAATCCTATATCAGTAACTGCCGGCAATGCGACTTGCCACTGGGTTGCGTCATCTAGCTTGCTAATCTCACCTTGATAGCTGCGGATCACGATATCCCCACCAGCATCTATCAGCACATTCGTGCCCATCTCGCTTAAACGCTCAGCGACGACATCCGCGGTTAATCCTTTGGCAAATCCACCAAAATCAAGCTTTACTGAATCAGGTAAACTGACTTGACGTGTGGTTGGATCTAAGCCAATCTTTTGCCAATCATCGATTGCATCAGTACCTATGACTGATTCGCCTGTTAATGTGGTAGATGCAGCTGTTGACTGGCCTTGCTCAAAGCTATGCTCATAGCTCTGATCATAGCCGCGCTCTACCAATGCCTGATATACGGTCGGTGTGATTAAACCATCCGTAAGTTTCGCTGATGCAAGACTATGGCTAAGCATCTGCCAAAATGCTTTACTCACGGGCATACTGCGCGCTGTATTAAGCTGCATTAACTCGCTAGTCGGTAAAAATCGACTAAACATTTGCTCTGCTTGTTGCCAGTCATTTGGTAGCGCCGCCAGTGCTTGAGGCACGCTTTGTATATGCGTGGTATCGACGGGCTGTGCCAATGCTTGCATCTGACAACCCATCGCATCAAACGCTACGGCAAACATCCTAACCTCTCTTAACGCGCTGGCGCTTAACGTGATGAACGTGCTTGTACGCGTGGTTGGCTTTTCACACTAACCACTTGCACGGCCGCTTGCTGCTGTAACCCTGAACGGCTGACATACGGTAATCCGTTTAATTCATCGGAAACCTGCGCATTTGGTGCATGATTGTTTTGTAAGGCTACCGGTGTGATATCTGATACGATTTGACTCTTGGCCACAGCGACTTGATTGCTACTGGGTGTTTCGGTGGATAGCCCATCGGTAAAAAACACTAAAAACACGGCCATCAACACCAACAAGCTATTGGCCATCACCAACAATTTAATCGTTTGTACCGTGTTGGTTGATTTGGCTTGGGTATTGGTTTGCGTGGCGGTTTTAGTCGTCATCGTGTTCCCCTTCTTCTTCATGCTCGTAGCGCTCATATTCATCGTGACCTGTTTGGTAACTGACTTGTACCGTTTCAGGTTTTGCGCTGGCACGTGGCATAATAATCAGCACATCACCAGTTTTGGCATCTAGATAGATTGAGTTTTCGGCGGTGGTGATTTGATAGGCCAATTTGCCTTCATAATTCACCTTTTGAATGCCCTCAATCTTATTTTGCGGCATGAGCTGATTGGCTTTTTTCAAGGCAACCGTTTCTGTAATACCGCCTGTACTCACGGTTTTAATATCTGCTTTTGGCATTGTACCGGTGGTTAAACTTGCTATTTCAGATGCGATAGGCGCTGAACGGTCGGCCGATTTTTGGTTTAGTAAGGTGATAATCACGCCAATACTTAACAAGGTTGTGGTCAATAATAAGGCGATTACCCAATGTTGCGTGCGGCTCATAATGCCTCCTATTTATGTCGTCATAGTTACTGCTGTCTTTATGTGTATTATATGAATGATTTCTTAGCATACCCTTATCAATGGTTTAATAGATAACTCATGAGTTGGACATTAACATGACTGATAGCAAGGTGTAGTGGCATAATAAAGCTAGACAGGTAATAAGAGATTATAATACCCCAATCGGAGGAATAATCTCATGACAAAAGTTCGCAAAACATACACACCTGCATTTAAACTAGAAATGATAAAACTCATAGAAGAACAAGGGCAAAAACCTAGTGACGTAGCCACTCAATATGAAATAGCTGAATCCACGTTAGAGAACTGGCTAACACGCTATCGCAGAGAAAAACGAGGCAACCCCATAGCGAAGGGTAACGCCCTAACAGAAGAACAACGAGAAATTCAGCGACTAAAAAAAGAAGTAGCCCAGCTCAAACTAGAGCGAGACATTTTAAATGAGGAGGGATAAGCGAAGCACTGCTTCGCCCCGACGCAAGGCGAGAGTTATACTCGAGTGGGCATCAGCTCTATTAGCGATAGACAGTCTCGGTTTTCACCGCTAATAGAGAAACTAGCCAAAGCAAATCCCCGAATCAGTAAAGTTAAATTATGTGAGCTGTTTGCCGTAGCAAGGAGTACTCACTATCTAGCAAAAAAGCCCAAGATGCCCAGCCTTAAGCAAATCAACTTAACGCTCTGGGTAAAACAAGCCTTTGCCCAATCCAAAGGCTCGGCAGGGGCAAGAACGCTATCAGCGATCGTGAGCCAACAACATAATGTCAAACTCACTCGCTACAAAGCAAGCAAAATCATGGCACAGCAAGGCTTGGTCAGCCGTCAGCTTATCCGCCATCGCTACAGCAAAGCGGATAAAGAACACGCCATACATGACAACCTGCTTAAACGAGCATTCAGCCCAACTGCGCCAAACCAAGTATGGACAGGCGATGTGACTTACATCCGTACCCAAGCAGGATTTTGTTATCTAGCGGTGGTGATTGACCTATTCTTTCGCAATATTATGGGATTTGCCATGAGTGATAGCCCTGACAGTAAACTGACAATACAAGCCCTTAAAATGGCTTATACGGTGCGTTTAGAGCCATCCAATGTGCTATTTCATTCTGATCAAGGCACGCATTACACCAGTCGAGCATTTGCCGATGCGATTGCCCAGTGCAAAGGCATGAAACATAGTATGAGTCGCCGTGGTAATTCACTGCGGGCTTAGCCCTTGTCTTGCGTCGCTGCAAAGCAGTGCTTTGCTAATCGCTCCTCAGGGATAACGCCCCAACTGAGCGGTTTTTTAGAAGTTTTAAGACAGAGTGGATGCCCAGAAAAGGATATGATGATTTGGCTCAAGCAAGAGTCGATGTCGCCAGTTATATCATCGGCTATTACAGTCAAGTTAGACCACACAGCTTCAATGATTACTTAACACCAGTCGAGAAAGAAATACAGTTTTTTAATCAAAATCTCTTAAAGGCTGTCTAATTAATCTTGACCACTACACCTGAGCATGGCTTTGATAGTTTAGACAATGCTCGGGTATGGGTGAATGGCTTTG
>CALJUC010000199.1 GCA_937975585.1 uncultured Moraxella sp.
ACAGATTGCGGTAGACGTTCGGCAAATTGCGCCAACACTTGGGTACTCATATGGCTAAGTGGACGGCCTGACAAACCACCCGCTTCTTGGCTCGTTGGATAGTCTTCAACACCATGACGGCTTAAAGTCGTATTAGTGGCAATGAGGCCATCAATATCAAAGCGTGCGACTTCATGGGCGATAAAGTCAATTTGACTTTCGTCCAAGTCGGGTGCCACTTTAAGTACTAAAGGTACATAGTATTGGTATTGGGTGGCGAGTTGACTATGGCGGTTTTTGATACCTTCCAATAATGCGGTCAACGCATCACCACTTTGGAGGTCGCGTAGGTTTTTGGTGTTTGGTGATGATATATTCACCGTGATATAAGAGGCATACGGATAAACACGTTCAAGGCAATACAGATAGTCATCAAGCGCATTTTCGACTGGGGTTGCCGCATTTTTACCGATATTAATACCCAAGATACCTTGGTATTTACTGCGTTTGACTTGACTAATCAAATAGTCCACGCCTTTATTATTAAAACCCATACGGTTAATAATCGCATGCGCTTCTTTGATACGAAATAGACGTGGTTTATCGTTACCTGCTTGTGGTTTTGGCGTGACAGTACCGATTTCGATATAACCAAAACCAAGTGCCGCTAGGGCATCAATGTATTCACCGTTTTTGTCCAAGCCTGCTGCCAGCCCTACTGGGTTATTAAAATCCAGCCCCATACAGGCCGTGGGTAACTCTTGCTTGGCGTAAAGAAAACCAACTAAGCCCAGTTTATGGCTGCGCTCTAGCATGGATAGGGTTAATTCATGGGCTCTTTCAGGGTCAGTTTGCAACAAAATCGGACGAATCAATGAATACATAAGCAGTTTATCACTCAGTGTTGACCAGGCAGCTTGTAGGAAACAAGCGCGCGATGGAATAGATGAAAACAGCAAGTCAACCACATTTTTTAAGGCATCATCTCTTAAGATAATGCCTTAAAACATAACCTCTAAAGTATATGGAACGCTTATTGGGTTTTAAAGCAGCAATGCTAAGCAAAATTTAATCATAGTAAATAACTGATACGCAACGTATAAACGTGATTGACCATGGCAAACTTTGCTGATAAACCCTCACTATAATCAGCCGAATTCGTCCCTAAATGCTGATGATTGTTCATGATTTATCGTGACTATATTTTACTACTAATTGACCCACCGGTTGACAAGCGCCCTATTATAACAGCGTTATGAATAAATTTCATCCGCTAGTTATCCACCAAATCGTTGACTCTTGGACAGTCCCTTTGATAGTGAACGGCTATAAAGCTTTATGGTACCGGGCGACGATTGGCCAGCGCAATCCAACCACGGATAATACGATATAGATGCCATAGTACCACCACGGCCAATAGTAGGCCACCCGCCATACCGAGCAACATACTACCGCCCATCGTACCATTACTTTCCATCGTAGCGCCAACCACAAAGCCACCAAACCCCACAAACATCATAACGGCAGCAATCGCACCGAAAAATATACTGTACCAAAAGGTCTTAATTTGCCAGTCAAAATGGCTATACAGCCAAGTACCTCGCGCCTCATCACGTTTTAAGTAGTTCATGAAAATCGGTACAATCCACGTAAGCCCTGCGGTAAAGTAGCTAAAAATTGCCAACGCATAGGTGATATGGTTATAAGTAATCAGGCTATCTGATACTGTACTTGGTGCTTGACCAAATGATTGGCTTGGTAAATAACCATTATTATTGCTTACGGGTGGTGGTATCGACACTGGTGGGGATACGGGTGGTTTTTCTAAGTTCATATTCGCCCTTAAATAGCTGTTTATCGTTATAAATTAATATAGTGTAAAATTGGTTCAATTAAATGAAAAGTTACATATTCTAACGATTTATAGGGCTTGTCAATGATAGATAACTTTTTACAATCGACATGAGCCCATCATAAATCTAATCCGTATATTCAATCAGTTGTGGTTCACGAATAATCGCATCACTTATCTCTATTTCGGCAAGTGCCAGCTCATTAAGCGAAAATCTCGCAACCGTTGCCGTTTGCAATATTGGTTCTGACCTTTGACGGTTATTTTTTTTAGATTGTACTGACGTTAATTTGGCTAAATCGACAATACCAATCGTATTATCTTGGCTATACACACCCCAATGTCCATTATTGGAAAATGTCATCGCTTCGGCCAAGTCGGTACTGCCTAATGACTGTATTTCCCCCGTAGAAAGCCGTTGCAAAACACGGGTGATGATACCTTGTGGGTCTTTGGCGATATAACTCAGCCATTGACCATCAGGACTGATTTTGGGGTTGGCAACATAATGACCATTGGTTAGGCGCACAGTTTGCTGACTGGCAAAGTCATAGCGGTAAATTTGCGGATGATATAGCCCCTCTCTATCTGAGATGAATACAAACCCTTGCTGATTGGACAACCATTGCGGTGCGATATCTATCGCAGCGTCATACGTGAGTTGCTGTGGCTCACTACCATCGACTTTGGTCAAAAAAATCTCTGGGTTATCCGTTAGGCTCGCTGCAATCAGTAATTGCTGCTTATCTGGTGACAGACTGCCACTAAAGTAATTGGCACGCGTAGGTGACAGCAAGGTCTGCTGACCAGTCTTGATATCTAAGCGCCATAATTGGGGAAAGCTTTGCTGCTGCTGGGTGAATACTACCGACTGGCCATCATGACTGACGGTTAGATTAAATAAAGCACCAGACACTTTGGCCAATATACGCGCATTACTACCGTCAAGATGAGCCATAACCAAGTAACTAGCACGCGCCTTGCCCGCCCCTTGCTCAATAACAAATAGTAATCGCTCGCTCGATAAACCGTCGACTTCGCTATCCCTATTCGGTGGCTGTGGTTGATTAACGGTAGAGCGTGTAACAAGAGAAATCGAGTCGTCATCAGATATCGCGGCGTGTGCGGAATGAACACCACCAATAGCTGCCATGCTAGTCAATACTAACATGGCAACTGGCTTGACTATGAATGGCGGTCGAATATATCGCATGAATGCCATTAGGCGAGCAGATTATCGGACTGGGTTGGTTTGGCTGTTATTGGCCTCTGGGTTAAGCCAAATTGGGCCATAAATCGTACCATTCGGCACGCCATTTTGACTTGGACTGATACTCACGGTTTTACCATTTGATACGATGGTAATCACATTGCGGCTTGAATAAATATAGTGTTGGCCATTCGGTGAGATACCCGGTGCTTCACTTAAGCCCACATTATTAACCCCTGTCGCACTACCAGAAGCCAAATCCATGACCATACCTTGATTCGTGCCTGCAAGGTAGCTCATTTTTTTGCCATCATTACTGATGCGACCCATACTGTTTAAGCCACCACGGGTTAACTGCTGGACACTGCCTGAACCCATATTATAGCGAAACACCTGACCGCGGTTATTACCATTGCGGTCTGACGTAAATACAAACGAGCGGCCATCTGGTGCCCAACTTGGGAAAATCGCACCAACTGGATCATTGGTCAAACGACGCGGTGTACCCCCGCTGGCTAGATAAATCTGCGGCTTACCACCTTCAAAATCACTACTAAAAATCACGCTACCATCTGGGCCTACTGAAGCCCCAAGATTATTGGCCTTAAACGGGGTTAAGTTGGTCACGCCACCACCCATCACATCCGCTGAATACACCACTGGATATCCCGCTTGCTGTACTGTATAAGTAAAGGTACGGCCATTGGCTGATGGGGTTAACGCTTTAATCGTACCGTTATTTACCGTTTGGATAATTTGTGGATTATAGCCGTCCACATCCGATACGACCAAACGCGACACACGATTTTTTGGCGTACCCGACTCGATCACATAAGCAATTTTGCCAGAAAAATCGCCTTTGATACCAGTTAAAATCTCATAAATCTTATCTGCGACTTTATGTCCCGCTAGACGCAATGCCTGTGGGTTATTTTTGGTTTTGACCTGTTGAGCACCTTGCATCACCTCGCCCGTGCCAACATTAATCACCTCAAAGTTGATCTCAACATCACCGCGATTGGTGCGCGTGTTACCCACCACCAAATAAGGCACCGCTTTATGTTGCCAAACTGGCAAAGTCACTTCACCACTACTATGGGGGCGTTCAGGTAAGTTATTATCGAGGGAAAACTGTCCCAAATTGGTTAAATCATTGCTAATAATGCTAGAAATACTTTCCGCGCCTGCAAATGGCACGATAGCGACTTGTAAGTTCGAACGCGGCGCTGCTTTTTCAATCGTGATATCAGCCGCTTGTACCAGTGGTGCATAACCGACCGCAGTGATAGCAAGCAGTAGCGTAAGTGATAATTTTGTACCAATATAAAGTTTGGCAGAAGCATTCGAGCGTTGAGTCATGATAGCGAACCTTTAATTTGGTAAATAATGTGGCAAAGCGGATAATAAGAAAAAATAGACATCGTCATAAACTGGCACCATCTTTTATCATAAGTAAAAATAGCGGTTTGTCAACCAATGCCCTGTTTTGGTCATTAATTCATCACTAATTGGCAACAAACGTACTATTGATACGTTTCACATCTTCGTCATCCGGTGGCGGTGGCAATGGGCTGGCTGCCTGAATCGCTTGTATCAAGCTTTGTTTGAACGCTTCATCACCCGACCCTGACACACTAATATTGGTAATAGCACCACTGGCGGTAATGGTAAATGAAGCGCGCAAAGATTTACCATTACTGTTGGTTGGCGGGTTCCAATTACTGGTAATCCGGCCTTTCACCAAGCTTAAATACCCAGCTGAACTTGAACCACTCGCCCCACCTGAGCGCGCAGCACTACTACCACGACTCAATGCACCGCCCATCGATTGTCCATCATCCGCAAGGCTTAAGGAACGCGATGACGAAGTGGCCTTTGCGTCTTCATTGCGGTTCGGTAGTGCTGTTT
>CALJUC010000200.1 GCA_937975585.1 uncultured Moraxella sp.
ATCTCGATGCCAACTATGCGATTGCTTACGTTAAAGCTGAAGGCGCGCCGATTGTCATCAAGGCCGATGGCTTAGCGGCTGGTAAAGGCGTTATCGTGGCAATGACCGAACAAGAAGCAGTTGATGCGATTAACGATATGCTGTCAGACAATAAATTCGGTGATGCCGGTAGCCGTGTGGTGGTTGAGCAGTTTTTACAAGGTGAAGAAGCCAGTTTTATCTGTATGATTGATGGTAATAACATCTTACCGATGGCAACCAGCCAAGACCACAAACGCATTGGTGAAGGTGATACCGGTCTGAATACAGGCGGTATGGGTGCGTACTCACCTGCCCCCGTGGTGACACAAGACGTGCATAACAAAGTCATTGAGCGTGTAATTCGCCCGGTCGTTGATGCCATGAACGCAAGCGGCAACCCATTTACTGGTTTTTTGTATGCAGGTCTGATGATTGATGACAAAAACGACCCATACGTGATTGAATTCAACGTGCGTTTTGGCGACCCTGAAACCCAACCGATTATGATGCGCCTAACTGCCTCAATGGTTGATTTGATTTTGGCCGGTCTTGACGGTAACTTACCTGCCGAAACTGAGTGGGACAGCCGTCCTGCGCTTGGTATTGTCCTTGCATCAAAAGGCTACCCTGAAAGCTCAAGCAACGGCGATGTGATTAGCGGCCTTGCTCCATCAGCCAACGCGGATGTTAAAGTATTCCATGCTGGTACCAAAGAGCAAGATGACGGCATCGTGACCAGTGGCGGCCGTGTCTTGTGTGTCACTGCCTTGGGCGATGATATTAAAGACGCGCAAACCAAAGCATTGGCTGCTTGTCAAAACATCAGCTTTGATGGTATGCAGTACCGCCGTGATATTGGCTATCGTGCGATTAACCGTGATTAACGCATTGTATTAGCAACACTTAACTGACGCAAAAAACAGCAAATCATGATAAAATGGTTTGCTTTTTTTATGACTTGGATAATCTTTATGACGACGGATAACATGGCAAATCAGTCAGATAATGTAGCCTCTAGCTCATCAACGGCACAACCGTTGGAGCAGCTGAAGACCTCAGCACTAGATCGCCGGTTGTCGATTGCCAAGGCCTCGCTCAATATTGGCCGACGTTGGGCGACCAATAGCGCGTTTGGGCTATTCAAATCCAAAGAAGAAAAAGCCGTCCAAAAGCAAGAATTTATGCGCGAACAAGCGCAGTACCTTGTCGACGAGTTGGGCAAACTCAAAGGTTCGGTGGTCAAAATAGGCCAAATGCTAGCCTTATACGGTGAGCATTTCTTGCCGCCTGAAATCACCGAAGCCTTGCAAACGCTAAATGACCAAACCATGGCATTCGCCTACCCGATTATCGAATCGGCCATTCGTCATGAATTGGGTGAGCGAATTCATGACTTTGAGATTGACCCAAACCCAATTGGAACCGCATCCCTCGCCCAAGTACACCAAGCTACCATCAAAGCCACGGGACAACATGTCGCGCTCAAAGTCCAATACCCAAATATCGCTGACGCCGTAGACAGTGATTTGAACTTATTCAAACAACTGCTCAAGGTCACCAATGTGGTACCACAAACCCGTGAGTTAGATGACTGGTTTGAAGAAATTCGCGACCTACTACATCATGAAGTCGACTATCAGGCAGAATCACACACCACTCAGACGTTTTATCAGCGTTTGGCCGGTGATGAGCGTTACGTGGTCGCCAAAATTCTCCCAGAATATAGCACCCGTCGCTTATTAACCATGAGCTATGAAACGGGGGTGTCGATTTTGGATGAGCAGGTGTTTAACTTACCGCAAGCACGTCGCAATCGTATCGGCCAAGCCTCGATTGAAATCATGCTGCGTGAGATTTTTGAATGGGGTGATATGCAGACCGACCCCAACTTTGGCAATTATCTGATTCGCTTAGCCGAGCAGCAGCCTGTAGGCGCGCCACCCGTTGACCAACTGGTGTTGTTAGATTTTGGTGCGATTCGTCAGTTTGACCAGCATTTACTGGAGATTGCGCAAGCTTTCTTATTAGCGGGCTTTTATCACGACAAAGCAGCAATGCTAAAAGCGATTGACGAGGCCGGACGTTATTATCATTTCTTCGCCCAAATGACAGACGATATCCGTAGCAATATGGCAGACTTGTTTTTACTTGCCAGTGAACCCTTTAGCTTGCCACAAGCCAACCCAACCATTCCAGCAGACGCGCTCGATAGCGAGGGCAACTACCTTTGGGCCAAAAGCGATTTACACAACCGTGTGATTAAGCTTGCCGGCAAGTCGGCCACGTCAAAAGCCTTTAGCGTACCGCCCAAGGAGTTTATGTTTATTAGCCGTAAATTTATTGGCGCATACACCTTTATGACCGTGCTTGATGCCCGTACCAAAGCAGCCGATTTGGTCGCAAGTTTTTTAAAATAACGGATTTTTAAAATAATCGATCTTTAAAACAAAAATAAGTCAGTATTCTCACTCAAATAACGTACCCACTCGGCAAAAGGAGTTGCCCATGAAACTATTTATCAGCCCTACCTCCCCCTTTGCAAGGTTAGTGATGGTTGTCGCTTATCGCAAACATATTGATTTGTCATTGGTGTTTGTGAATCCTTGGGAAAATTCGGCTGAACTAGCAACCGCTACGCCATTTTCTCAAGTACCCGCCTTACTCACCGATGATGATGTCTTAATTACCGAAAGCTCAGTGATTATTGGGTTTTTAGCGCCTGAGTTCTTTGCAGATAGCCGAACAACATCGCAGCTGAGTTATAGTATTTCATTGATTAGTCAAGCAGTACGGGCATTTGCCACACAACGCTTTCAACCTGACAGTGGCGAGCCGCACCCATTTATCGAACGCTCTGAGTCGATACTAAGCGCCATGCTACCGAAGGCACCCACGCTTGAGCCATTGAGTAAAGATTGGGGACAGATTTTCTTAGGCATTGCTTTGACCTATGTGCAACTACGCTTACCGGAAATTTTTCAAACTGCGGTTAGTATAGTTAATCAAGATGCCGTGGCTAAGTTCGCGCAACGTGACTTTATGCAAAAGACCCACATGAGCAATCTTGAGAATCACCCCGCTTCTATTCTTGCGCTATAGATGTTCAGCCACTAAGAAAGAACGGGGTAAACTACCGAACCCAATCCAGCCAGCCATCAATCACGGCATTGGCTGGGTTGACATTGCTTTGCTCACGTAGCCAATCCGATGTTTGTTGAAGTGCTGCCAATTGCTCATTGTAATTCTTAAGCGCTAATGTCTGTTGTACCACACGGCTAATATTATCCGCACTGGCGGCATCTTGAATCAGTTCAGGTACGATTTCTCGTCCCGCCAAGATATTGGGTAATGACACAGACGGAATTTTGACCAGACGCTTGGCCAGTTGATAGGTCAGATTTTTCATTACATAAATCACCACCATCGGACGATTTAATAGCATCCCTTCGAGTGTCGCTGTGCCTGACGCTAAAAGCACCAAATCCGACACCGCCATCACTTGCTGGCTAAAGTCTGCCTGACTTTCGTCACAGCTAACCGCGATACGGCTGCGCACCTCGGCTGACTCATTTTCCAAATACACATTTATCATGGTGCGATGGTTCTCGGTGACTGTCGGCACAATAAAGCACAATGTACTATCCATAATCAGTAACTGCTTCATCGCGGCCAACATCTTAGGAAAAATCGCCTTAATCTCGCCTGTGCGCGACCCCGGCATCACAGCGATTAAATTGCTGATTTCATCCAATTGCGCTTTGGCAAAAAAATCGTGAAAGCCGTCATTGTCCCAAATCAATTCTCGACGTAATTCTTGGGTCGGTGTACGGGTTAACGCCGGATTGATGGTTTTTAATAAAGGGTGACCGACACACACCGCAGGGTGACCGTGTTTTTGGTAGACGGGTAGTTCGAACGGGAATAAGCACAGTACCAAATGGGTGGCTTGTTTGATTTTTTCGATACGGTCTTCGCGCCACGCCCAAATAGAGGGGCTCACATATTGTACGCTAAAGATACCTTTGGCCTTTAAGACTTTCCCCAAACGCAAGTTAAAATCTGGCGCGTCAATGCCGATAAACATATCAATACCGGCAGTATCAAACGCCGCTAAAATCTCATCTCGCGCCTTAAACAAATCCGGCAAATGCTTGATGACTTCAATCAAGCCCATCACCGCAAGTCGTGACATATCAATGACTGACGTTAGCCCCTCAGCCTGCATCTGATTACCGCCTACCCCGACCCACACAATATCGTCGCGCAAGTTGTTCATTTGGCGCATAAAGTCTGCGCCCAACGCATCGCCTGATACCTCACCCGCCACAATCCCAATCACCAACGGCCGATAAACCACATCAACAGTGGTCACATTTTCAGTGGTAGTAGATACGGCTTCAGTGGCAGGCATGGAAAACTCCAAAGACAAATAATACTAAACAAAAATTAATCAGGGCTTTAAGGTGTTATTTTGATTGTAAAGTGAAATACTATGAAAGTAAAACCTTTAACCTAAATCTCCTCCTGAATCAGCACCAATGACTCCCTAACACAAAGCCATAAGTTAAATTTAGTCCAACTAAAAGTTCGCAGACTAGGCCTAATCTGCTGATGACAGTTTATGTATTTTAGTTTATAGTTATCGTTTGATGATGACTATTGATAAATGGGACACTTTATGACCACTTTTGCCCAAACTGATATCGCTGATGTTGATAATGTGAATTTAGATGCTATTTTGCCGTTGATTACCCCTGCTATCCTAAAAACCCAACTACCCTTAAGTGAAAAAGCCACTGAAACTGTATTAAAAGGCCGTGAAACCGTAAAAAATATCCTAGACGGTAAAGACAAACGTTTATTGATGGTCGTTGGCCCATGTTCGATTCATGACGTTGAAGCCGCGCATGAATATGCCGATAAATTGGCTGAATTGGCCAAAGAATTGGAAGATACCATCTATGTCGTGATGCGTGTCTACTTTGAGAAACCACGTACCACGGTGGGTTGGAAAGGTCTAATCAATGACCCAGATTTGAATGACAGCTTTGATATCAACAAAGGCTTATACACCGCCCGTAAGTTATTGCTAGAACTAAATGAAAAAGGCTTACCCTGTGCCACTGAAGCACTTGACCCGAACACGCCACAATACATCCAAGACTTGATTAGTTGGTCAGCGATTGGCGCACGTACCACAGAAAGCCAAACTCACCGTGAAATGTCATCTGGCTTGTCATGCCCAGTTGGCTTCAAAAATGGTACAGATGGCGGCATGACTGTTGCTGTAAATGCTATGCAGGCCGTCAAATCAGGCCATAGTTTCTTAGGCTTATCAGCCGACGGCCAAGTGTCCATCATCAAATCAAAAGGTAACCCATACGGCCATGTGGTATTACGTGGTGGTAATGGTCAGCCAAACTATGATGCAAGCGCGGTTGCCCAAGCTGAGAATGAACTAGCCAAAGGCAAAGTATCAGGCAAAATCATGGTTGACTCAAGCCATGCCAACTCAAATAAAGACCCGTACTTACAACCTATGGTAATCCATAACATCGCTGAGCAAATCAAACACGGCAACCGCTCTATCATCGGCATGATGGTAGAAAGCCATTTAAAAGGTGGCCGTCAAGACTTGACCTCAGATTTATCACAGTTGGAATACGGCAAATCAATCACCGATGGTTGCTTGGATTGGGATAGCACGGTTGCAGCATTACGTCAATTACGCGATGAAGTTAAAGATGTCTTGCCAACGCGTGAATTGAATGACTAATTAACCTCACCAATAGTTATACAAAAAACCGCCCTATTTATTAGCGCGGTTTTTTTATTTTAGCACTTTAATTAACATTAATAATGCGGTGGTCTATCCGCTAACAAGTCAAATGGTTGGATTTGACTACCATTGGTTTGGCTTTCTAGTTTTTGATATATTAGCTGTAACTGGCGTTGTTGGTCGGCTAACAGTTGGCTTTGCTCGGTGACGATATCATTTAGCGTATCAATGGTATGTTCCATAAACGCCACTTGGGTTTGTAGCTCAATTACACTCTGTTCTAATTTTTCGATATTCTGTGTCGCCATTCTTGCTTTCCCACTCACTTTTTATTCAATCATGCACATAAAATTTTGGCATCATCCCAAGCACAATCTTAGCCGCAATCTTGCCCACAAATTCTGCTACAATAAGCCCATTTTGTATTATACCGATATTTATTATTGATTGAGACTTTTATGGCGTTAATTCATTTACGAGATATTCATTTGGCGTTTGGCGTGGCTCCGATTTTGGATGGAGTGGATTTTAATATCGAGCCAAACGAGCGTGTGTGCTTGATTGGGCGTAATGGCGAGGGCAAATCGAGCCTGTTTAAAGTCATTAGTGGTCAAATCAAAGCGGATAGCGGTGAATACCAAATCAGCGGTAACCTCAAAATCGCCATGCTGGAGCAAGATATCCCGGAAACCACAGGCAAGGTCGCTGATATCGTGATGGCCGGTGCCGGTAACGTGGTCAATCTGTTAAAAGACTACGAAACCGCCAGTCATGCCTGTGCTGAGGGCGATATGGCGGCCTGTCAGCGTATGTCAGATTTACAGCATGCCATTGATGATGCGCATGGTTGGGACTTACAACGTGAAGTGCAGACCTTGCTGTCGATGATGGGTTTGGATGGTGAAGCGGATTTGAGTGAGTTGTCAGGTGGGCGTAAACGCCGCGTTCTGTTAGCGCGCGCTTTAATTACCAAGCCTGATGTACTACTCCTTGATGAACCAACCAACCATTTGGACGTTGAAAGTATCGAATGGCTTGAGCAGTTTTTGCTCAATGCTCAAGGCTTAACGCTACTCTTCATCTCGCATGACCGCGCCTTTATTGACAAAGTGGCCACGCGCATTGTCGAGCTTGACCGTGGTATCTTGCGTAGCTATGACGTCACCCAAGGGGTCAAAGGTTACGCACGTTACCAAGAACTCAAAGAAATGCAGTTGGTCGCTGAAGAAAAAGCCAATGCCAACTTTGATAAAAGACTCGCTGAAGAAGAAGTCTGGATTCGCCAAGGTATCAAAGCGCGTCGTACCCGTAATGAAGGCCGCGTTCGTGCGCTAAAAGCATTACGCGAAGAGCGTAAAGCACGCCGTGAGCAAGTCGGCCAAGTCAATATCAGTATGAATGACGGTGACAGCAGTGGCAAACTGGTTTGTAACGTCAAACACCTAAACCTCGCTTATGACAATAAAGTGTTGGTTAAGGACTTTACCACTAGTATCATTCGTGGCGACCGTATTGGTATTGTCGGTAAAAACGGTGTCGGTAAATCGACCTTGATTCATGCGATTTTGGGTCTTGACCAACCGGACATTATCAAAACGGGCTCGGTCAAACTCGGCACGAACTTGCAAATCGCCTTCTTAGACCAATTACGTGACCAGCTCGACCTTGAAGCAACCGTGGTACAAAATGTCGCGGAAGGCTCGGACTTTGTCGAAGTGGGTGGTAAGAAAAAACACATTATCGGTTATTTGCAAGACTTCTTGTTTGCCCCAGAACGTGCGCGCACCCCCGTTAAAGCCTTATCCGGTGGTGAGCGTAACCGTGTGTTATTAGCCAAGCAGCTGTTAAAACCCGCCAATATCTTGGTACTCGACGAACCAACCAACGACTTGGATATGGCGACCCTTGAGCTACTCGAAGAAGCGGTTGATAGCTTTAACGGTACGATTTTGCTGATTAGCCATGACCGTACCTTTATGGATAACGTGGTTACCTCAACGTGGGTATTTGATACCGACGCAGATGGCAATGGCATTGTCAAAGAATATGTCGGCGGTTATCAAGACTACCTAGAACAAAAAGCACGCGAAGACAAAGCCCAAGCGGCCAAACAACCTAAAATGGAAAAGGTCGAAAAAGCAGATAAGCCAAAAGTTTCCCCTGTTGAAGCCTCAACTAGGGCCACCCCTGCCCCCGCTGCTAAGAAAAAGCTCAGCTATAAAGAACAACGCGAGCTTGATAGCTTACCGCAAGAAATTGCAGAATTAGAAGCGGAACAAGCGGATTTGCAAGCCAAATTAGCCGATGGTTCTTGGTTCGTCAGTGACCTAGATGCCGCGACCAAAGCCAGTGAACGCTTAACAGAAATTGATGATTTATTGTTAGAAAAACTAGAGCGTTGGGAATTTTTGGATAACTAAACTCTAAGCCATAAAAAAGGGCGCCATTGAATTGGGTGCCCTTTTTTATTATTTGAAACAGCAAGAAATTTAAGCGGGTTTTACTCGACGTGGTTGTTTCATTTTATGCCATAAGGCGGTGACCAAACCTGATAACGCATAAATTACGCTAATTGCTAATAAACCGGCTGGGATATCGTATAGCACGATACCTAGCACAAAGACGATTAAAATCAAGGCAACGAATGGTACACGTTTTTTGTCAAACTCTTTAAAGCTGTAGTATTTGACATTACTCACCATTAATAGACCAACGACTACCACCCATACGGCCGCTAGGATTTGGAAGCTTAAGTCAAAGCGTGGCAACACTTTTTCCCAGTCCATGTGCACCATGACAAAGGTGGTAATCAAAATCGCTGCCAATGGGCTTGCCACACCGATAAAGTATTTTTTATCGACCACACCGATTTGGACATTAAAGCGAGCCAAACGCATCGCTGCACAGGCCGCATATACAAACGCACAGGCAATACCGATACGCCCAAGCGGCTGCAACGCGTAGTTATAAATCAGCAACGCAGGCGCTAAACCAAACGCAATACAGTCAGCCAATGAGTCCATCTGTTCACCAAATGGGCTTTGGGCATTAAACATACGTGCTGCCCGACCATCAAGACCATCTAATAGCGCGGATACAAAAATCGCGATACAAGCACGCCCAAAGTGGCCTTCACCAAGCGAACTTTGGGTAATCGAATAAAATGCGGCAAGCAGTGACAATAAGGTAAATGAGTTGGGAATCAAATACACGCCTTTTTGGGCAATGGTCTTATCGGCGACACGCTCATGCTCAATCACTTCAAAGGTCAAGCCATCATAGTTGTCATGTTCCGCCAAATGCACCGGATCCACCATGGGCGGCTGTTCCGTTTTTGGCGTTTTTACCAATTTTTCATGTACTAAGTCATTATCGACCTTATTGTCCACCATAACAACATCCTTAATTTTTTTTTAATTATTTATGATAATTTACTTTACCGGTATTTAAATCTTGCCCAAATCGCGTTTCACAACGCGACTATACCCAACTATGCTTGGGCGAATGTGATCGGCTAACTTATTCGCCGACCAACCATTGTACTTTGGTTTTTTGATCCACACTCATCATCGGACTGTCTGGATGTTGTAAAATCGGTTGTAAGTATTGCAAAATCTCTTCGGCCTTACTATCAAACTGCCAAGGCGGATTGATAATCAACATACCCGTACCATTTAAGCCCATTGGCAAATCTGGTGGATATACATTCAGCTCAAGCACCAATTGACGGCGAATCTCGGTACGTTTCATTTTTTTATAAAACAATTCAACCGCGTCGGTATTTTTAAGCGGATACCACAAAGCAAAGATACCATTCGACCATTTTTTATGCGCTTTGACCAACAAATCAACCAAGGCACCAAAGTCACGGTGTTCTTGCTCAAACGGTGGATCAATCAAAATCAGACCGCGCTTTTCTGCCGGAGGAATGACTGCGGTAATGCCTTCATAAGCGTTACGATGCGCGATACCAATCGGTAATTGGTGCAACTGGTAATTTAGCGCATCATATTCATCGGCTTTCCATTCAAATGCATCGGCACGGATATGGATATCAGGATTGGCTTCTTCTTGTTTTTCCACGTGATGCGCGATAAACCAAGGTGAACCTGGATACACATGTTTGTCATAAAACTGTTTAGCAAAGCTGATATCATCAAGATAAGTCTGCACGGCTGTCGGGACTTTATCCGCTGGATGTTCAGCCACATGCTCAAGAAGTTTGGTAATACCACGGCTGGCTTCACCGGTTTTTTTGGCCTCATCACTGGCCAGTGAGTACAGGCCACGCCCGCCATACGCGTCAAGCACGTAATACGGCTTGGGTTTTTGACTGATTTGCTCAAGCAGTTGTAATAGTAAAACGTGTTTGACCACATCGGCAAAGTTGCCCGCATGGTAGCTGTGTAGGTAATTCATAGTAATAAAGCTTCGCTGAAAGTTAAGTTGTATGGTAGCATATTTGTCAGTGTGCGCAAAATGCCGATTTTAGCTGAGCGAATCATCTTAGCACTTTGCTTAAGGAGAATCGCATGTCGTATCATGGCTCATGTTTGTGTGGTGGCATTCGTTATACTGTTGACGGTGAATTGGGAAGTTTTAGCCTGTGCCACTGTACCCGTTGCCAAAAGGCAAATGGCAGTGCTTTTTCAGCGGGTGTCACCGTGAGTCCCGACCAAGTCCACCTCAGTGACCCGCATGGTTATTTAACTGCTTATCAATCCTCGTCCGAGGTGTTACGCTATTTTTGTCGTCATTGTGGCTCGCCGCTGTATACGCTGCGCCCCTACACTGATGCCCGCACCATGCGTCTGCGGGCGGGTACGCTAGATACACCGATTGATACCAAGCCGATGTTTCATATTTTTTATGCGGACAAAGCGCCTTGGTTTGAGGCAGCCGATAATGCGCCTAAGCACACTGCCGGATTGGACAGTTCACTCTGCGACGCACGACCTTAAGTTTTTTATTTGTTGGAAAAAAAATGACGCAACTTTTGATGCCAGACAGCGACCAACCTTGGGTGCAAGACTGGGATAGCCGCATTGATGACGAGCAATTAGACCAACTGGCCAACACGGGCTATATCATGCTGGATGACTGCTTTAATCAGCAATTATTGCACGCGCTGCAGCAAGAAAGTGGCTTTATCGAGTACCAAGCCGCGCATTTGACGGCTGGCGAGCGTTTGACCGAGATCCGTGGTGATAATATTCGATGGATTGATGCGCAGTGTCCGGCAGGGCTTACCTATTTGCGTCAAATTGAAGCCTTGGCACAGTTTTTTAATCGCACCCTATATACTGGCATCCGCCACAGTGAAGCACATTATGCTTGCTATCCGCCCGGTTATGGTTATCAATGGCATAGCGACAACCCACGCGGTCGTGATGAACGCGTGTTATCGGCAGTGTTTTATCTCAACGCTGAATGGTCAGCCGATGATGGCGGCGAAATCGTCTTGATTGACAAACAAAATAACACCCAAGCATTACTACCAAAGGCCAATCGCTTGGTGGTGTTTGACAGTAATTTGCAACACCAAGTTACTGTGACCCAACGTGAACGTTTTTCGATTGCCACCTGGATGAGAAGAGGTTGATGAGAAACGACTGATGCGACGCTATTAATACTGAGCCTTAAAAAAGAAAAAGTATACGCATTAGCCGAATAGCAACGACAACGCAATCCCCCACATCACTAGCCCAATGATGATATCCAATATCTGCCAAGCTTTTGGTTTGGCAAATATTGGTTGTAATAGCCTTGCCCCATAACCCAATCCAAAAAAGAACATAAATGACGCGCTCATCGCGCCCAGTGCAAAGGCGACTTTATTGCTAAACTGCGAGGCAATTGTGCCAATCAACACCACGGTATCAAGATAAACATGTGGATTGAGCCAAGTAAATGCCAAACACATGGCAGTCACTTGCCATAAACTGGCGACTTCTTTACCCTCGGCCACCAATGACTGCTGCTGGGTAAACGCATTGTACAGACTACGCCCCCCGTAAAACGCCAAAAATAATGCCCCCGCATATTTGGCGATACTGACCACTTGTGGAAACTGGCTAAGCACTTTGCCAAAGCCAAACACCCCGGCCGAAATCAGCAGCGCATCGGACACCGCACAAATCAAACACACGACAAACACAAACTGCCGCATTAACCCTTGCTTAAGCACAAAGGCATTTTGCGCGCCAATCGCTATAATCAGCGAAAAACCTAACCCCATCCCCGAAAGATACTGCTGCCACACCGTCTTGCCCCTAACTTTTAATCACACATTGTCATAGTATCGATAAAATCTGCCAAAACGCCATAAGTTTAAATTTATTTAAGCTATACTAAGATTTTTTTAGGCTGTAGGATTAGCGCGTGTTACCAACAGATAGCTTATTAGACCAACGTCAGTGTGCGGCCTTTACCGCTGTTGCGGCAACGGGTAGTTTTGAAAAAGCCGCGCAGCAGTTATTTATTACCCCATCTGCGGTGTCGCTTCGCGTTCAAGCACTGGAAAAACAACTGGGCGTACTGCTGATTGAGCGCACGCGCCCGTGTCAACTCACTCAAGCCGGCAACACCTTATTGCAGTTTTTGCATAATCAACAGCGCTTACACCAAGACCTATTGCAACAACTAAAACAACCCGTTCAGCACAATTTTTATCCGGTCAAAATCGGTCTGAATGCCGACTCCTTGGCGACTTGGTTTTTGGATGCGACAGCCGATATTGTCAAGCGGCAGCGGATTTTGCTCAATCTGCATATCGATGACCAATCCCAAACCCACCAACTACTGAAGTCCGGCAAAGTACAAGCCTGCATTAGCGATGAAGCCAAGCCCATGCAAGGGTGTGCTGCGGTGTCACTGGGTACTATGCCCTATAAGCTATACGCCAGTCCTGACTTTATCACACACTACTTTGCCGATGGCATAACTCGCCAATCCTTATTCAACGCGCCTGCGGTAATTTTTAATGATAAAGACCGGATTCATGACCGCTTTATTCAGCAGCGATTTGGCATCTATCAGCCCAGTTATGGCTATCACTTGGTACCCTCTTCTGAATCATTTATAACGGCGATTGCACAAGGCTTGGGCTATGGCATGTTACCTGTCCTACAAGTCAAATTGGCGCCTCAAACGATTAGCCAGTCGTTGGTCGAGTTATTGCCTGATGCTACCTTAGACATTCCCTTATATTGGCATCATTGGCGCAATCAATCTGCGAGAATGCAAGCGTTTAGCGATGAGATTGTTTATAATGCGCAAATTCAATTAAATTTGTAGATTCTGTAATAGGACATAGCATGTCAAACACACCGCAACTTGCCCCACTCGTCGATGCCGATAATTTTCAACAAGCCACATTAGATTTTAGCCTTGCGTTGATGCGTGAGCCCTCAGTCACCCCAGATGACCAAGATTGTCAAGATATGCTTGCCAAGCGCTTAGAAGCGTTGGGATTTGAGTGCGAGTTCTTGTATTTTGGTGATAAAGATGCGGTGGGTCGCAATGCCCAAGTCAAAAACCTTTGGGCGATTCGTCGCGGTAAAACTGACGCGCCGGTATTATGCTTTGCCGGTCACACTGATGTCGTACCAACCGGTGATGTAACCAAGTGGACTTATCCGCCGTTTGAACCGACCATCAAAGATGGGATGCTGTATGGCCGTGGTGCCGCAGATATGAAAACCGCGATTGCTGCCTTTACCGTGGCTGTGGAAAACTTTATCAAAATCCACCCTGACCATGATGGCGCGATTGCGTTCTTGATTACTTCCGATGAAGAAGGCCCCTCGGTTAATGGCACGGTCAAAGTCGTAGAAACGCTAAAATCACGCAACCAACCGATTACCTATTGTTTGGTGGGTGAGCCCTCAAGCACGCATACCTTAGGCGATGTCATCAAAAACGGCCGACGCGGCTCATTGGGTGCGGTACTCACCGTCACCGGAAAACAAGGTCATGTCGCCTACCCGCATTTGGCCGTCAATCCAATTCATGCCACCATGCCCGCCCTAGCCGAACTTTGCGCGCAAACGTGGGATAAGGGCAATGCGTATTTTCCGGCTACCTCCATGCAGATTTCAAACTTAAATGCCGGTACCGGTGCCAATAACGTGATTCCGGCAAACTTAACCGCTGAGTTTAACTTCCGTTTTTCGACCGAAACTACTGACGAACAGCTAAAAGCCACCACCCATGCGATTTTTGACAAGCACTTTGCCAATAGCCAAGCCAGCTACCAAATCGAATGGAAACTCTCGGGTAATCCGTTTTTGACCCCACAAGGCAAATTAGTAGGCGCATGTCAGTCTGCTATTCAATCGATAACGGGTACAGAAACCGAGCTATCAACCTCAGGCGGTACGTCAGATGGACGTTTTATTGCGCCGATGGGTGCAGAGGTGGTTGAGCTTGGCGTGCGTAATGCCACCATCCACCAAGTCGATGAGCGTGTGGAATTGGAAGATTTGGGCAAACTCACCCATATCTATGCCCAAATATTACAAAACTTGCTTATCGTGTAACCACTGACACCTTGTATCCCAAGCCAGTTTTTGCATAATACATTTTATAATATTATAAAATGTGTTAGTCACAACGATAAGTAAATGTAATTAAGGGATGACATTGGTGCAAATACATGGCTTGATAATCAGTGGTGGCATAAACGGGGGCGTGGTCGGTGGCGGCTTGTTCCTCGATATTTTGTCACAAGACTGGTTTGATTGGTTGGCCCTTGCGAGCTGGTTATATGATGCGTGGGTTTGGTTGGGGATGGCGATATTTTTTATCGTCACGGGTGTGATTGGTTTTGCCAATCACCGTCTACCAAGTCGTGCCAGTATCCGTATTACTCATTATATGGCGGCAGACTTGGGCGATAACAATCATATATCCCGACTATTGCGCCAATTCTCGCATCACCATGACAATCCAAACGATAGCTCTATTACCAATCCCCTTGACCCAACTGGTGAACAATCACTGAGCCAAGCTGCGATTGAGCGAGAGGATAAACGCGGTCTTTCTGGGATTTACCCGATTGATAACGGCAGTGATGCGCTAAGCGTGCGCTTGTTGCTAGCCCAATTGGCTGAGGTTAGCTTAGACTTACAATATTATATGTGGCACGATGACGCCTCGGGTCGCCTACTATTTAATGAAGTGAAAAATGCCGCAGAGCGTGGGGTGCGCGTGCGCTTACTGTTGGATGATAACAACACGGCCGGAATGGACGCAGTACTTCAAACCTTAAATCGTCATCCCAACATCGAAGTGCGCCTATTCAACCCATTTATGAATCGCCGCTTTCGGCTACTCGGTTATCTGACCGCATTGAAGCGCTTGAACCGTCGGATGCACAATAAGTCATTTACAGTGGACAACCAAATCAGTGTCTTTGGTGGGCGTAACATTGGCGATGAGTATTTTGATGTCAATGAAAAAATGAACTTTGCTGATTTGGATGTGGTTGCCATTGGCAGTGTGGTCGATGATATTTCACAAGACTTTGACCGTTATTGGAATTGTGATGCCAGTTTTCCATTTGAGATGATTGTCACTCGCCAGCACTTACCTGTGGACTTGTCACAAGTCAATCACAAAGAATACGCCACGGTGGCTCAATTTTATCAAGAACAAATATCACAATGTTATTTTTTGGACAACCTTGAGCAAGGGTTATTGGATTTTACTTGGGTGCCGGTCACCTTTGTCAGTGATCCACCGACCAAGGCACTGCCCGAGATATTATTGGAGCAATATCCACCGCCTGATACTGTTGTCAATGACCGATTGGGCGATGTACCCGGCAATGATGAGTCAGCCAATTTGATTCACCAAATTGCGGATACCTTACTATCACCCAAGCACAGCTTGACCATTGTATCGCCCTACTTTGTGCCATCCGGTGAATGGGCGCAGCGCTTTGTCGAGTTGGCACAGCGTGGCATCACGCTCAACATTTTAACCAATTCCTTGACCGCCAATGACGTGCTCGCGGTACATGCTGGCTATATGCGCTATCGAACCACCTTGCTGCAAGGCAACGTCAATCTATTTGAACTCAAATCCAAACGGTCACTCCGTCATACCGCACTGGGTATGGGCTCGGGTTCTAGCCTAGGCTCACAATTCGGGTCAAATTTACCAGCGACGGCAGATGCAAATACAGGCTCGGATGAGTCTCGGTCAACGACATCAAGACCATTAAAACCCGTATCGCGTCATCGCCATAGAAGACCAAGCCGTCACTATCGACGTCAGCACCGCGATCGCCATCGTTGGATTAATCGCAGCACGGCAAGCTTGCACGCCAAGACGTTTTCGGTCGATGGGGAAAAGTTATTTATCGGCTCGTTTAATTTTGACCCACGTTCGGCTGCGCTCAATACCGAGATGGGCGCGATTATTCACAGCCCAACCCTTGCCCGTGAATTGGATGATATGATTGATAGATGGAAGAATGAATTATCGTATGTGGTGTCAATAAACGATGATAAATTGCAATGGGTAGATAATAGCGCTAACCCCGCTGCTGTGTTTCAAGATGAGCCAGACAGCAGGTTTCACCAACGCTTGTTGGTGTGGTTGCTGGGTCGATTGCCCATTGAGGATTTTTTATAGCACTACGTGACTTTGATTTGGCTATTTTGGTTGTAGCTTTGGCTGTAACTTGAGTAAACGCGCATTGGCGCCGTCTTCAAGCAGATACACTTGGCCATCATAGACTTTGACATAGCGAATACGCTGACCCATATCATAACGATACAGTTCCTTGGCTGACTGACCTTGATTGGCGCTATCCAAATCCACGACCACCAAGGCTTGCGAATTAAGGCCACTTAATAACGCCTTATCTTGCCATTGTGGAAAGTCATTATGCTGTGCACCTTTATCATAAATCGCCAATGCCGAGGGTGAAATCACCGGTGTCCAACTAACCTTTGGTGCGGTAAACTCAGGTCGCGTATTGTGATCCGGAATCACCGAACCGTCATAGTTATCACCATTCGACACGATTGGCCAACCATAATTCTGCCCTTTTTCGATGATATTTAGCTCATCACCACCTTTTGGCCCCATTTCGTGTTGCCAAAAAGTGCCCTGTTTATCAAAGACCATGCCATACGTATTACGATGGCCAATTGACCAAAACTGCGCAGCAATGTTGTCTTTGCCATATTTAGCCACAAAGGGGTTGTCAGATGGGATACTACCATCAAGATTGAGCCGAATGATTTTTCCCAAATTACCGCTCATGTCTTGGGCGGGGATGAATTTTTGGCGGTCGCCTGAACTGATAAACAGGTATTTTTTATCGGGTGAAATCAGCAGCTTATGCGAAAAATGCCCTTGACCAGTGACCTTGGGCGTTTGCGTCCAAATGGTACGAATATTCACTAAACTTGGCAATTGGCTATCTAGGTCTTTAATCGTGGCTTTAATGACTTTTGCACCAGCGGTAACATTGTCACCGGCCTCGGCATAGCTCAGATAAATATCATAGGATGTGGCAAAATCCGGTGCCAGTATCACATCACCCAGTCCGCCCTGCCCACCATAAGCCACAGCCGGCACGCCACTAATGGTTCGCTTCTCGCCCGTTTCATCGATTAATAGTAACTTACCGGACTTTTGCGTGACCAAAAACTGTCTTGGCTTGTTAGCTTGGGCAATCACGGTCATCGCCCAAGGCTCATTTAAAGTGGCAATAGTTTGAGTATCAAAGGCAGGTTTAATCGATTGGTTATTGGTGTGACTCTGTGTTTGACTCGCCCCAACTGTTATATTTTTGGCACTTTTTTCATCGGCATTGGCACAGCCTGTCACGCCCATCAATAAGCCCATCAATACTGTTACACTGCCTATAACCGGTTTCATCTATCGCTCCCATGATTGATACTTTAAACGTCCTAATTTTGGTTACTTATCAATCCATTTCATCAAGCCACGCCATTTGGATGGCTTCTAAGATTTTTTCGTTTGATTTTTCTGGGTCATCGGCAAAGTCTTCAAGCTCAGTGACATAACGATGTAAGTCGGTAAAACGGATATATTGCACATCGACGTCTGGGTGTTTTTCGGCTAATTCAATTGCGATATCTAGGGTATCATTCCACTTTAATGCCATGATGTTCTCCTTGAAGGTATGATTGATAAAGGATGGTTTTGTGCCATTCTAGCATGTTATCCAATGGGCTCTAAGTTTTTTATCTCGGCCAAATTGGCTTGCCAACTGGTGATAACCGGATGGCTTTGTTCGGGTTTATCAGCGATGGTATTCGTGGCTAATACTTGGCTACCGAGCATCACCACAAACTTGGTCAATGCCACAGCAATGACCTTCCCTTTGACCAAAAATTCATGACGAAAATAAAAATACTTGGCATCCCAACCCAATAATTGACTACGCGCCGTCACTTTGTCAAATAACCGACCTTGCTGTAGATAGGTCATTTGCTGTGATGAGATAATCCATTTGGCGTTAGGTGTGGGATTTTGCTGCACAAACCATTGCTCGATGTTCAGCTCAATAAAACTCAAGTAGCGATAGTTAGGCACATGGTCACGAAAGCCCATATCGTGCGGCAGTATGCGATATTGACGGGTAATCGCATCGGTAACTTTTGGCTTGGTATCGTGGTGGTCTTTTAGCCAAAGGGTTAATAATAAATAGCGAAATAACAAATTCATAGCTGTCTCTTCGTCCTGATATTTTTAATATTTTTTGTGGTGCTGTTTAAGCATATACGCAATAAAAAACCCTGACAACAGGTGACAGGGTTTTTTGTGTTGATAAATAATAGGGGCAGCTTAGTGGCCGGTGCCGTTTAGATGGCGAATCATATCTTCAACCACTTTTTTGGCATCACCGAAAATCATCATGGTTTTGTCCATGTAGAACAAGCTGTTGTCAAGACCGGCATAACCTGTGCTCATTGAGCGTTTGATAACCATAATGGTTTGCGCTTTCGCCGCTTCTAAGATTGGCATACCAAAGATTGGTGAGTTCGGGTCGTCTTTGGCCGCTGGGTTAACCACGTCGTTTGCACCGATAATTAGTACCACATCCGTACCGGCAAAGTCAGAGTTAATCTCATCCATCTCTAAGATATCATCATACGGTACGTCCGCTTCTGCAAGCAATACGTTCATATGACCTGGCATACGACCTGCGACTGGGTGAATCGCAAAACGCACGTCCACGCCTTCTTCTTTTAGCATCTCGTACAGTTCTTTCACCGCGTTTTGCGCACGGCCTTGCGCCATACCATAACCCGGTACGATGACCACACTGCTTGAGTTTTCCATCATAAAGGCCGCATCTTCTGGTGAGCCAGTACGATAGGTTTTTGGTGTATTGTCTTCTTCACCGGCTGTGCTGCTACCTGTGGCCACACCACCGAATAGGACATTCAGTAATGAACGGTTCATGGCTTTACACATGATGTAAGATAAGATCGCACCTGATGAACCGACCAATGAGCCTGCGATGATGAGCATGCTGTTGCAGATCGGAAGAGCACACG
>CALJUC010000201.1 GCA_937975585.1 uncultured Moraxella sp.
GCTGGTGGGTATAAATTTTTGCTGTCTTGTAAGTGCTGGGCAGACTTAAGCGGGGTGTTTTCAAACTCTAGGGTAAAAATATCGCAGCTTGCCGCAAAGTCATCAAACTGCTCGCTGCTATATACCTTCCCCAGTAGACGTGCAGGTGAATTGGGTGTATCTTCCAAAAACACGGTACGAATGCCCAGTGGCAAGGCCGCCGCTGCCAACATCAAGCCCAATTGCCCACCACCTAACATACCGATGGTTTTGACTGAGTAGGGAGAATGGTTGATATGATAAAAATTGGCAGTTTGAACAGGCATAATCGGCTCTTTGGTCAGCAAGGCTACAAGTTAAACGCTAATTTTACCGTGAAACGCCACCTTTGCAAAAGTGTTTTATAAATTGATTGGCGGCCAATACAAAATTACCAATGCCCCAATAGACAAAAACCGCCAATCAAGGCGGTCTTTATCACGCATCTTATCAGATAATATCTAGCACGCCCCATCAGCTGAAATGCTCTGGCTCTTGGTCATACACATTGGCATGCCACTGTGATAGTTGCTTTTGCATCAGGCTTTGAATCGCGGCATGAATCATATGCTGACCAATAAATTGGACATCACCGCCTAAGATATCTTTGACTTTGTCGGAAAATTCAATACTGACCCAAGGCGCATCTTCTTCACTGTCACTCGCTGAGCGTAATACCAATTTGCCGTCTTCTTGTTCCACAAACTCGAGCATAACTGCTTCTTGATTCGCGGCTAATAAGTTGTTAGGTTGTGTGTTATGTTCCATCTGCGCCCCCCAATTTGGCAAATAATAAAGGGTTAATCTAACTGTATTAGCCTTTAATATGGGCATGTTATGCCAAAAAATCAAGCAACTTTTCACTTGCACCGACCCGCCTTACAATTCTCACTAACAGGGTAACATGCGGGTTGCGACTAACTTATGAACGTCAACACATTATAACAAATGTGGAAACACACTTTTTAGTCCTGCGACAATAATCTCGATACCCACGGCCGCAAGGAGCATACCCATCACACGGTTTAACACGTTTAAGCCCGTTTCACCCAAAAATCGGCTAAGCTGCCCGGCCGCCATAAAGCTGCCATAGGTAATCAAGCTTAAAATTATACCCGATGCGATAATTGCCAATAAATTACCATACCCAGCATCGTGACCATTGGCGGCATAGATAATAACCGTTGAGATACCACCTGGCCCAATCACCATCGGAATGGTCAAAGGTACGACCGCAGATGCCGCACCCAAGCTTGCGCCAGTTAACTCACCTGGCTTGCCTTTTTGGTTCATCTGCGGCTTGGCAATATTGCCCGAGCCATTCATCATACCAATCGCAATCAGTAACACCAACAGACCACCGGCAATCCGAAACGAGCCTAATGAGATGCCCAAAACTTTTAGAATCATCTCGCCTGCCACCGCAAACACGGCCACCGTGATAAATAACGTTATCGCAGAGGTTAACGCGACTTTACGCGCTTGGGCACGGGTCGCACCCTCTGTGATATCGAGAAACAGCGATAAGGCAGCAAATGGATTAATCAATACTACCAATGCCAAAAAAATCGTTAAAATTTGGGTTTCCATTGCATCACCGTAGGCTGTTCTTCGCCAATTGCTTGGCCAGCCGTTATTATCAATCAAATCTTGAATAAAGGCGCTATGGTAGCATAAAGCCATGTCACATCAATGGCTTAAATCAAGCATTCACAGTCATATTTTGTATAGCGACTTTCTATCGCTATTTTGTCAGTTAGGCACGCGGCGGTGTCAGTGCTGCGGTAAGCTCTGCCTCATCGTGATTCAGGGTTTGGGTGATTTTATCCAAGTTTAGACTATCCGACATGGCGTTAAATATTTCGTAGTATTTACCACGCTTTTCGTAGAGCTCATCATGGGTGCCGACTTCGACCACGCGTCCCTGTTCAATCACCACCAAGTCATCAGCATCAATAATCTGCGCGATATTGTGCGACACGATAATCACGGTACGGTTCTTTTTGATTAAGTCTAGGCTATGCTTGATTTGCTGACTGGCAATGGCATCCAAACTTGCCGTTGGCTCTTCCAAGAACACAATCGGTGGATTTTTCAAAAACATCCGCGCCAAGGCAATACGCTGCTGCTGCCCACCGGATAGCGACTTAGCCTCGCTTTGGTAGCCGCTGGGTAGCTGAAGAATTTGTTCATGAATGGAGGCTTGTTTGGCCGCGTATTCAATCGCTTCTTGACTGGCGTTTAAGTCACCATAACGGATATTTTCTTCAATCGTGCCACCAAAGATATGGTTTTTTTGTAGTACCAAGCCGATATGCTGACGCAAGGCATGGGTATCATAATCTTGCAAGTCCTTGCCATCTAGACAAATTTGTCCAGCCGTTGGCGCGTAGAACTTCACCAGCAAATTAATAATCGTGCTCTTGCCTGCACCACTGAGTCCGACCAGTGCGGTGATACGATTAGGACGAATCTTAAAGCTGACATCATGCAAGGCCTGATTGCCATTGGGATAGGTAAAGTCCACGTGTTTTAGCTCAATATCACCTTTAATATTGCTAGAATCTAGCCCGCCTAAGGTTTCGATTTCGTCATCGTCTTCGAGAATGTCAAAAAAACCTTCCGCATAGGTCAGCGCGTCATTGACCTCATCATAAATCCGATGCAACTGGCGAATCGGTGACGCCACATTTTGAAACAGTAACACATGAAACATAATCATGCCGATGGTCATCTCGCCTTGTAGCACAAAGTATGCCGTCAGCAAAATAATCACCACCACGCCAATCTGCTCAATAAAGGTCTTGACCGCATCATAGCCAAAGCCAATGCCACGCGTCTTAAGCTGATTATCGGTCATCTCTTTTTGGATACTATAATGTTTATCCGCCTCAATCGGCTCGCGCACAAACGACTTAATCACGGTAATCGAATTAATCAGCGAAATGATACGCTCGCTTTTGGCCTCGCGGTAGCTACGCATTTGACGACGAAAGCCTTGCAAGCGCGTGGCCTGCTTTTGGCTAATCACAAAATAAATTGGCACGATAATCAGCCCAACGAGACCGACCCACATATTGGCAGTAAACATCACGATTAAGGCGACAATCGCATTGGCAAAAAGTGGCAACATATCAATGAAAAAGTTTTGCACCAGTCGCGTTAAGCTACTAACGCCCAAATCAATCCGCGTTTGTAGTTTACCGCTGTCATTTTCGTCACTGGTATAAAAACCCATTTGATAGGTCAAAATCCGCTCAACCACACGTTGCGATAAGTCGCGGGATAAATTAATTCGGATTTTTTCACCAAAGTATTTTTGCCCAAAGCTAATCCCCGCATACACCAACTCTTTGACCAACAACACCAGGCTAATCTCGGTCAGTAGCACCACGCCCGCCTTCCACGCGTTTGGCTTACCGACCAACTCGGTCAAATGGTCAACGGTATAACGCAGTACAAAGGCATTCACCTGTGCAGCAAATGACCCAATCACGGTCAGCACCAAGGTGGCCATGATGAGGCGGCGATACGGCCGCGCAAATACGGCCAATTTTTGGATGATTTGCCATAGAATCACCCCACGCTCGCGCTTGGATTTTTTATTTTTCTTTAAACGAGATTGTGTTGATATAGTATTTGAATGGTTATCATCACCCTGAGCAGGGGACTTAGTTGGCGTGGGATTGGTTGGATTGGTATTTAGCATTGTTATTATTCTTATGCACAAAAGCGAGTAACGAAAATCTAAGCATAGTTTAGCGATTATGAGGGGTCAACGCTGCTTAACAAAACGTATCAATGCACTTATATTGATTGGTCTACAATAAAACTGCCACGCTTGAATATGCGGTGGTTAGAAATATAAATATTTTTTATAAAATAAATAACAATTAATGAAATAAAGTTATAGATTACAGCTTTTTAGGTGTAGTTTGTTTATACTGCGACTACTGTGAATTTTTTTGGTGGCGAATGATCGCCAGTTTTTGTCCGTTCGTGTTTGCACGCTTAACGCTAACGACGATATAAAAGGATGTTACTATGCCATTATCTTATAAAGCACCTTTACGCGATATTCGTTTCTTATTGAACGAAGTCTTTGATTACACTGCCCATTACCAAACCTTAGCATCTGGCAGCAATGCTGACCCAGAAACTGTTGACATGATGCTTGATAGCATTGCCGATTATTGCTCGGATGTGTTGCTACCGCTATACCAAACAGGTGACGAAGAAGGCTGTCATTTTGACAACGGTACCGTCACGACCCCAAAAGGCTTTAAAGAAGCTTACGACATGTTTGTGGAAGCCGGTTACGCCACTGTGCCTTTCCCTGAACAATACGGCGGACTGAATATGCCGATGTCATTTAACTTTATCAAAGGTGAGATGATGGGGACCGCTAACTGGGCATTTACCATGTACCCTGGCTTAACGGTCGGTGGCATTAACACCTTACTGCATTATGGTACCGAAGAACAAAAAAACACCTATGTACCAAAGCAAGTCGAAGGTACATGGTCAGGTACCATGTGTCTAACCGAGCCACAATGCGGTACTGACTTGGGACAAGTGAAGACCAAAGCCGTTCCCCAAGAGGATGGTAGTTATAAGATCAGCGGTACCAAAATCTTTATCTCGGCCGGTGAACATGACTTAACCGAAAACATTATCCATATCGTATTAGCGCGCCTACCGGATGCCCCAGAAGGCACCAAGGGTATTTCGCTATTTATCGTGCCAAAATTCTTGGTGAATGCAGACGGTAGCATCGGTGAACGCAACCCAGTCAACTGCGGCTCGATTGAGCACAAGATGGGCATTAAAGCCTCTGCGACTTGCGTCCTTAACTTTGATGGGGCGACTGGTTACCTATTGGGTGAACCACATAAAGGGCTAAAAGCCATGTTCACCTTTATGAATACTGCACGTTTGGGTACGGCAATTCAAGGCTTGGCGCACATGGAGTTGGCATTCCAAAACTCGGTGCCGTATGCCAAAGAGCGTCGTTCTATGCGCACGCTCGCGGGTAAAAAAGAGCCCGAGCAAGTGGCGGATGCCATCATCCATCATGCCGATGTCGCGCGTATGCTAATGACACAAAAGGCCTTCTCTGAGGGCGCGCGCTCAATGATTTATCATGCGGCACGTTATGCCGATAAGATGACTGAGGGCATCGCCACCGGTAATGATGAAGAATTCCAAAAATGGGATGACAAGCTCGGATTTTATACCCCAGTGCTTAAGGGTTTCTTGACCGAATTAGGACTTGAATGTGCCAAACATGGTATGCAAGTGTATGGTGGTCACGGCTATATCAAAGAATGGGGCATGGAACAAATCGCTCGTGATGCGCGTA
>CALJUC010000202.1 GCA_937975585.1 uncultured Moraxella sp.
ATCTATGATGATGATGAGGTTGTCGTAGTAACACAAACCAGCAAGTTGACCATGGTCGCTACCGGGATCGCTTTGGTTCTCGGCATGGCCGGTGTTGGGGTTGGTACATTGTCGCTGTCCAGGACAAACGCAACATCCTTCACTGCACAGATGGTTGAGTTGCGCACGGATATGGTCGCCCGTATGGATAAGCTCGAAGAGGAGATCATGACCAACAAGCAGTCTGACCAATCTGCAGGTAATGCATTCAATCTATCCCTGCAGAAGTTGGAGGCTGAAATCGCCTCTATGGGGACACAGATGAACGACCTGAAGGCCGTCACTGAAAAAATCTCTGCGCAGACGAGAGCGGCAGCGGATGATCTCGCAAAGACCGTAGACAGCATCAACACTGCGGTGAGTTCAGCAAGCACTGAAATTGCTCGTCTCAAATCATCACTGACCACAGTTTCCGCGCAAAGGCAGCAGGCCGCCCGGGCACAAGTAAAAGCAAAGCGTAAACAAACCCCGGTGACATCAATCGAAGGGTTCAAGTTGTTTTCTGTCGATGACTGGGGTGGCGTAATGCTCATTACCATGACCAAAGACGACGTGGTAAATCGTCTGCAGATTGGTGACTTTCTGGAGGGGTGGCGAGTAGACACTGCCGACATAGCCAACAAGCGAGTCGTCTTTGTCAAAGCGTTCAATGATGTGCTTGGTATAGCTTTGTTCGTCTTGGTTGCCGACATTGTCCTTCCACCATTGCGCCACTTCGGGGGTGGTGGATTCATCAACGGCGGAGTTGCCTTCTCGGCTATCGGGTGGACTCATAACAATGGCAGATTCAAATAAGCCAATTTCGTCCAAGTATTGCTTATATTTCACTGCGGACGCTTTGCTGTCACACGCCAGTTGTCCTTTGAGGCCGTCATCGATGTTTTTGGCAAAGTGATTGGCGATATCTAATGCAATCAAGCGAATACGGTCGTCGGCACTATACACTTCGCCGCGTTTGGCGTATTTGCGTTTGAGGTCGGCTTTTTGGCTGTCGGTTAAGCCTTCGGTGATACGTTCAAACCAGTTATCAATCGCGCGCGCATTGACATCAAGGTCAGGAATGCGTTCTTCATACAGTAACGGGGTAACGGCTTGGTCTTCGACCGCCCGTTGCATGGTGTAAGCATGGACGATCTTGCCAAACTTACTAACCGTCTTTTCATCCTTGAGCAGTGGCGTACCCGTAAAGGCAACAAAAGCCGCATTCGGCAATGCTTGGGTCATGCGGATATGGTTTTCACCGCCTTGGCTGCGATGTCCTTCATCGACCAATACGATAATGTCCGAACTATCATTATGACAGTCAGGCAGTCTAGTCGCTGAGTTAAATTTTTGAATCAGTGAAAAGATAATACGTTCATTACCTTTGCCAATCTGCTCAGCAAGCCGTGTACCAGAGGTTGCCATGGCGTTTTGCTTATCGCGTTTGCCGGCAAATTCGCCACCGCTCAAAAAGGTTTTGCTGAGCTGGTCTTCAAGGTCAAGTCGGTCAGTGACCACGATAATACGGCATTGCTTAAGCGTGTCGCTTAAAATCACGGCTTTACTCAAAAACACCATGGTAAATGATTTGCCCGAGCCTGTGGTGTGCCAAATAACCCCACCTTCTCGACCGCCCCCAAACTTTGTACGGCTGATACGTTCAATAAGACGTTTAATCCCGAAATACTGCTGATACCGAGCGACGATTTTGCCAAATTTTTTGTCAAAGATGACAAACAGCCGTGTCATCTCTAGCAGACGATTGGGCGATAGTAAGCTAATCAAGAGTTGGTCTTGCTCGGTCACGGCAAGCTCGCCATGACTAATTAGATTATCATACCAGTCTGCCACCGCTGGTGGACGAGCGCCAAACAACGCTTTATGCTGTGCAGAAGAAATCGGTTTATTTTTGATGTCGTGCATGGCGATGTCGCTAATATCCTCTTCTCGCCATGCTGCCCAAAATTTGGCAGGGGTATAGCAAGTACCATAACGACCTGTACGACCGTTGATGCTGATAAGTAGCTGACTGTAGGCAAATAGCTGAGGTATTTCGTCATGGCGTTGGTTGCGTAAGCTTTGGGAGATACCTTCGTCGATGGTTGGGGCTTTGCCTGTCTGTCCGTCGGGGCGTTTGGCTTCGATGACGGCAAGCGGTATGCCATTGACAAAGCAGACGATATCGGGGCGGCGGTTGTCGATATCACCTGAGCGGGTGATGGTGTATTCTTCGGTGAATGAAAAGTCGTTGTTGCTGATATCCGTCCAGTCGATGAGTGAGATGGTGGGATTGACCTTTTTGCCATCAACAAATTCGGTGACGCTGATGCCATACACTAGATGGTTATAGATACGCTCGTTGGCGGTGAACAGGCCCTCGCCCAGTGGTGGGTGGGTGATATGGTCGATTAGGTTGTCGATGGCATTGGTGGAGATGGCGTGAGATGAACCCGCGTACACAAAAGTGCGTTTGGCAAGCTCTCGGCGGAGTACGTGGGTCAAAACGACTTGGTCCAGTTTGCCGTCACGGTAGGCATTGGCTTGAGATGGGGTAAGGTATGTCCAGCCCAAGTTCATGAGTAAAGTCATTGCCGGGATTTTGGCACTGTATTCTTCTTGGAATTTTAATATTGGCTCATGGTTGGGCTGTAACATAAGATTCCTATTTCTTAATGAACTTATGTCCATTAAAATAATTATTTTTATTGAAATACTAAAAAAATTTAAGTATAATGTACCTAGGGTTCACTACCTATCGGTTGTTGAACTTACCGAGGTTTCTGCCAGCTGAACCAGCGTAGCGAATCAGCGGCATTTTTATTTTTGCAATTTCTCTAAGCATTTTTGCTTATCCCACAGTGGCGATTGTTGTATTTTGCCAATACTTTTATCAGCAACATAGCAAGTCACAAAGTTACCTTTTAGCGTGTTGTCTTTTTTCAAGCTTAATTCTATCACAACCACAAAATCATCATAGACCACACTGACTCTTCTCGTTTCGTCATAGGTTTTTGTGTCTTTATTCCAACCTTCGTAAATTTTGGCGTTAGGATGTTGTAGCGTTGCTTTTATCCAGTCCATACGCTCTGCACGAGTTTGGGAAAACTGGTTTTTTGCCCCTGCTCGATGATTGGCGTTTTCATAGAATGCGTGACCGAATTTTTGTGGTTGAAAATACACCCGAATATTATCAAAAGTATAAATCTCTGCTCTTTGATAGTGGGTTTCATAGTGTTGCTTAAACTCTAGTACCGTTGTGTAGGTCAATAAAGGTGGATTGGGCATTACCACCCCCCTTTAAGATTGATTCTAAAAACATTGAATTTGTTTTCGGTACGGTAAGTCGGTGCAATCATGCGATTTTGTTTTTCTTCAAAATATTCTACAAGTTGGCACTTTGCACCATTGGGCTTTAACGTGTCATTAAGACGAGCGGAAGCCATGCCTAGCAATAAGTCCGAGAGTTGGATAAGCACAACTTGGCTTGACGGTAGCGATTGAATTGCTGTGATTTCTGAAGTGATATTGGCATTATTAAGGCATTGCTTGAGTACGTTGAGACGTGTCAAATCTCGATTGGTTTTGATGTCACAAAAAATTTGATACCTGTTAAAGTCTAATATCCAGTGATGTAATACTTGGTAGTAAAATTTATAAAATCCCAGTTCACTATCTTCTTGGCAATAGTCTTTTTTGAATTGTTTGGCATCGACAGCGATACAGCGAAATCTTAGTTGTTCGCCGTAGCTTTGAAAAAGGTCTATTAATGCTTTATAAAAGTTTAAGCTCGAG
>CALJUC010000203.1 GCA_937975585.1 uncultured Moraxella sp.
GTTAAGCAGCACCAATCATGGCGCAAAATGCCAAGTGATGAAAAGCCGCAGGATATGCAAGCCTACAATCTGTTGCTCAAAAATGATAGCAGTGAATACCCTACGCTTTATAGTGTAGGACTATTCAGACAGTACGCAAGCGGTCATGTATGGCTAAGTCTAGTTGAAGCGGAAACATACATTGACGAATCAAAAATCCTAGCATGGCAGCCGATGAATATGCCTAGTGATGATTTTTTTGAGAGTTTACAACCACCAAGAGAGCCCCAATACCTAATATCAAAAGGCGGATACTGGTACCGCCCCAATGCTAAAGGATATACGGCTTCAAAACACGAAGCAGGACGTTTCAGTAAAGAGTTTGCTGAGCGACACGCCAAAGAAGTGCCAGAAGTTAGAATATTTGAGGATAAGGAGAACGAGCAAATGATACCGCGCACAACAATGGTACAAACGGACGCGGTTGAGCCTCTAACGCTGATTGAGAGGATACAGCCAATTTTAGATGATTTGATGATGGAATGTTTTAAACATGGATTTCATCAAAAAGAAATGACTGAAGCGGAGTTTATTGATTATTCGCGCAAAAATTGTGTCCCACTGAAGCGCGAAATTATTGGTATTCTCAAGCAACATGACGCAGAAAGCGAGGTGCAAGATGACTAAAACATTAACACAAGACGTATTTGCAAACGCACCTGAATGGGCTAATTTTTTAGTAGTAAATGCGTACGGTATAGGATTTTTTACTGACGTATCGCCGTATCTTGCAACATGGCGAGCGGCTAACGGGTGGGTGCAGTCAAGCTTTAGCAAAGGCTTGATTGCATTTGCGGGTAGGTTTGATGTTGATGATTGGCAAAAATTTAAGTTAAAGCGATTGATAGGGAGTGAGTGAGATGGTTGATGAAGTTGAAAAAGTACAGGTGTTGGGGTAAAATAATATTGCGGATAGGGATTGCAACCTGAAATGATTAGCATCGCCTTAGTCTAATCTTTCCGCATTTAATTACTAAGGCAAAATATAGGCGTATATCATGAATCTAATTCAATCAATTCAAAATCAAACAATGTCCACTTTAGAGATTGCGAAGTTAACAGGTAAAAGACACGACCATGTTATGCGCGATACTCAAAAAATGATGGAGCAATTGAATATTCACGCTCCCCAATTTTGGGGTTCGTACAAAACAAAGCAAGGCAATGAATATGGATTGTTTAATCTGCCAAAACGAGAAACATTAATTCTTGTTTCAGGCTACAACGTCGAATTGCGTGCAAAAATTATTGATCGCTGGGAATTTCTTGAGCGCAAACTTTCTGAAAAATATAATCATGAATTATTGCGCAACGTCTCCAAAGTTGAATACAAGCCAATGACTGATGCAATTGCAGAAGCGCATGAAGAGATAAAGCCTTATCATTTTTCCAATGAAGCGGACTTGATAAATCGAATTGTATTGGGTTGTACTGCATCAAAATTCAGAAAAGACAATGATGTAGATAAAAATGATAGTATTCGTGATTACCTAACTTTTGAGCAATTAAATTGCATTACAGCCTTACAACGTGCAAACACTGTCTATATTGAGGATGGATTGGATTTTCAAGAAAGAAAGGAAAAGCTCACATCGCTGTTTAACAGAAAGCATAAACAGAAACTAATAGGTGAATCCCATCTATTAAATGCCTAATTGACATCCTCCCCGACCTAAAGGACGGGGAGGAAGTCAATACCTTTAATTAATCTGGCAACTCGAAATGCGGTCCATCGGTAAATGCTTTTTTGCCAAGTTTGCGCCGTTCTGCTCCATAATTATCAACCCATGATTCGGCTGTGCCTGACTTATTATTGATAACCTCCCAACATCCGCCCCAGCGCACATTAATACTCAATTCTTTTGCCGCCGCTTGCATAGCTTCGGCAATCGCATAAAAGTAGCGCCAATCCCACGATACCTTGCCATTTACAATCGGCACTAAATCAACCGCAAAACCACCGATGTGACGGCTATTCATCGTTTGACTTGCCCCGCTATTGACCAATTGACGTTGACGCTCAATAGTACGCAAACCTTCATTTACAGCAAAATCTTGCTTGCTAATTTGGATAGCGCGTTTAACTACTTCAACCAATGCTGGATTGACGCCTTTTAATTTATCCAAGCTTGTTTGTGAGAGATTAAATCCGCTAGTATTTGGCAATGGTTCTAAAACTTTGCTGATGTTTTCATCGACTGTTGGGTCGCTTGCATTAATGACATTGACATCTGCCTGCTCATTCGGCGTACAAATGCCCTTAGCCAATGCTTTTTGCACCGCATCAACAGTCATCTTGCCTGCGATACCATCAATTTCTCCTGCATACAGCCCAGCATTTTTTAACTTAGTTTGGATTTGTGAAACATAGCTGCTCATAATATTTGCTCCAAAAAACCGCCTAGTTGGCGGTGTGGTTTTTGATAATGATGTTGATTGTAACGATGAGTATCAGACAGCGACAAATCACTGTCCAAACCACTGGCTCAAACCCTATAAAATCGGCAAGTGCGAGCAACAGATAAATTGCAACAAATAAAACAAAGTTAAGCACATTGATGCGCGTTGCAGTGCAAACTCTGTGTGATAGCAGTGCGTAAGTGCAAATAATTAAACCGACAAACGGCACAGCGTCATTGATAAAGTCCATCATTTAGCACCCCCAAAAAAGGTTGCAATGCTTTTAAACTTACTGATTAAAAACTGCTTAACCGTATCTTTAACCGCATCTAACAACTCTTTATCGCCAAGCAGCTCAAAGATTAAATGCAGTAAAATTGTGCCAGCTAAGCCGCCAAAAAATGCAGTTATCATCAAAAAAAGTACGCTCGGTGTGCTCACTGCCACCGGCAGTATCAAAAATGTGATGACAAGCCCTGCAAACATGGCGGTTGCGACTTTTGACCACTGGCTACTGTCTAATTTTTTAACAAAATCGACGCGTAGCGATAGCAATGCGCCCATAAAACACAGTACGATTGATGCTATCAAAAAATACTTGTACTCGATTTGCAGCCCCAAGTATTCGTGCGGCGTTGATAGCTGTATCGCTATACTGACGCCGCTTGCCACGCTTGATGCTACTGCTAGCAAAACGTTATGAGCGATTTGCGTAGCTAAGTAATTGTGCGGCATATCGCCCCCTTAAAAGTAAAAACCCACCTTTTACAGTGGGTCTTAATTATTTAACAGTTAATCGACACAATCCCATTAGCGACATCAACGCTTATTTTCCCGTTAATATCTGTAACAAGTCTGCCGTTTGATACTGAAAACTTAGTGCTACCGAGCTTTCATGAGCGAGAAGGCATTTTCTTTGGTGATGCCACTAAGCTAAACAATGTAGATATTACCAATGGTAAAATTGTGAATTGGGTATCAGAAGTACGAAAACGTTTACCAAAAACTAATTTTTATGTGATTAAGCATTACAGTGGTGAATTTTCTATTCCGAATTTCCAATTTGCGCCATTTATGGATAATGCCCAGTTAATGCAATGGATGAGCAGTAAACGCCTATCGATTTGTCTTAATCAATTTACAACTTACGAGATGGTGCCTGTTGAATCGCAAAGTATTGGCACACCCGTAGTGTATCGTTCGATGCCGCAGTCACTGAATGAAGCCCTTGGTTTATCAGCAATTC
>CALJUC010000204.1 GCA_937975585.1 uncultured Moraxella sp.
TGGTCATTGATTAAAGTTTAAGTTCATGCCTTTTTTGTTTCAACCCCCTCTAAAAATGTTGAGAGTAGGGTTAAAGTAGGAAATTAGACTTAGACTAAGGTAGGCGTTAAACCAGTAAGCAATACGTACATCGCGTATTGCTTATTTTATTTGCTATTGGCAAAAAAATCGGTCAGACTATTAGCTAAATTCTTACGTTGACGTGGGTATATTGAGCCGCGTCTTATGATGTGCTTATCTTTTCTCTAACCTATTAACTAAGTTGTTATCATGAAAGTCATGCGCTTGCTGTCTTCGCTCCATCATGATGAAGACGAGCGAAATGTATTTTTGCTGTGTCGCACCTTGATTAAGCAAGGGCATGAGTCGTTGGTGGTGGCGAGTACGGACCCTCATCACGAGCTTGCCGAACGCTTGGTACGTGATGGTAGTGACTATGTCCAGCTCTACCTTGAAAAGGACGCTTGGCTAACCTGGGTATCTATCTTACCACTCGCCAAGATGATTCGTGATTATCGCCCCGATATCATTCATGTGCATTCGCGTACACCCGCTTGGATACTCAAGTGGGCCTTGCAGTTTTTTGTACCGGCGGCCTATCACCCGATTACGATTGCCACAATTTATGGGTATTATCCCGTTAGCGCGTATAATAAAGCGATTTTTGATGTGGACTATTTAATTAGTGTGTCTGATAGCGTGAGCGAACATATCAAAGAACATCACCTCGGTTTTGAGGACGATGAAATAAAGCGCATTTATCGGGGTGTCGATATCCAAAAATATATCTATCGCCATCACCCATCTGTGTATTGGTTGCGCCAGATTTTCGCAGAATTTCCTCAACTTGAACATAAGCGTTGGCTACTCTTCCCAAGTCGTATTGGGTACGATAAAGGTCAACAATGGCTATTTGATATCGTGGGTAATTTAAAATCGGACTACCCTGATATCCATGTACTCATTATGGATGATGACAACAGCGAGAATATGTATATGGAGGAATTTATCCAACGTATGCACGCATTGGGGCTAGCGTCGTTTTTTACCTTTATCGGTCAGCGCAAAGATGACCGTGAGTGGCTGTCAGCGGCCAATGTGGTGTTAGGGCTTGCCAATCAACCAGAAAGTATCGGGATAAATCTGCTTAAGGCCATTCATTTAGGTACGCCCGTGGTGGCTTGGAATCGGGGGATTTATAGTGAGCTATTACAAGACCTGTACCCTCAAGGTTTGGTCAAAATCTTTACTGCCATTGCGCTATGTAAGGTGGTAAAAGTGCAGCTTAAGGGTATTAGCCGTCCCCCAATGACCAATCGTTACACCGCCAAAGACACTGTGTGTCAAATCATCAATTTTTATCAAACGGTACTTGCATCAGAAGCGTCATTCATCCCTACCAAGAAATCAGCGCCTGAGAATTATTCCCTATGACAACGGTAGCCAAAACGCCTATTACCCACTCAAACTTTGCTATTCCAGCGATGAACCAAGCACTAGACACGCCTAAACTTCGCGTGATGCAAATCTTGCCTGCGCTCAATAGTGGTGGGGTCGAAAAAGGCACATTGGAGCTAAACCTCGCCTTGGTCGCCTTAGGACATACATCGTTGGTGGTATCAAGTGGCGGACGCTTGGTCGCTGAATTAGAAGCGGACGGTGGTGAACATATCAGCTTACCTGTAGAGAAAAAATCCCTGTCCGCGATTTGGCAAATTGGCAAACTTGCCAAAATCATCGAACACTATCAGCCGGATATTGTCCATGTGCGCTCACGTCTGCCAGCTTGGATTACCCACTTTGCCTTAAAAAAACTGTCCAAACAAGGACAACGTCCGATACATGTCAGCACGGTACATGGGTTTAATTCGGTGAGTAAATACAGCGAAATCATGACGCGTGCAGATAAAGTCATTGTGGTATCCCAGTCGATTGGCGATTATGTACTCGCTAACTACCCTAGTTGTCCACGCGAGCGTTTGGCGTTGATTTACCGTGGCATTGATCCCAAAGATTGGCCATACGGCTACCAACCAACGACCGAGTGGCTGCACAAAACCTATCAAGAGTTCCCTCAGCTACAAGGCAAACGCTGGCTGACCCTAGTCGGGCGTGTCAGTGAATTAAAAGGCCATGAGTGGCTCGTCAAGGCACTAGCCGAACTGCGTACCAAAGCGCCAAATCAGTATAACGATTTGCAACTTGTTATTATCGGTGCGAATAAAGAAACCCAAAGCGGTTATGTAACCAAGCTTACTGAGCAGATTAAACAGCTTGGTCTAGCCGACCATGTCACCTTTACCGGTGATCGCCGTGATATTGCTGATTGGCTAGCTGCGAGCACCATAAGTTTTAATCTATCAAAAAAGCCCGAAAGCTTTGGGCGCACCACACTTGAAGCCTTAAGTCTTGGCGTGCCCGTTATCGCGTGGGATAAAGGTGGGGTCAGTGAAATTTTGACTGAATTGTACCCTGCTGGCAAAGTACCAGATAGTGATTTGATTGGCCTGGTCGCGACGATTGAACAGCAACTCAATACGCCAAGTAAACCATGTCATGCCTATCCGTTTACCTTACAAGCAATGACCGACCAAACCATTGCCCTTTACCAGCAACTTATGGCTGAATCACAGCAAGCAAAGCGTTGATATGCTACTCTCAGCGACCAACTAGTTCGTTACTGATGCGACGTGTGATGCAGCAATTTTACTCACGGCAACTGTGCTAGCTACCGCTGTATTGACTACCGGCTGTACCGCAGCAGTCGGCGCAGCAACCATTGGCTTTGTTACGGGTTGTGGCTTTAAATTTTGCTCAAATACCGGTAGCATTTCTTGCATCTCACTACCAATCCACCATTGTGGCTCTGACGGGTCAAAGCCCATCAGCTTTTCACGTTTGGCAATACTTTGCTTGGCCTCATTAAAGGCCGGTTGGAAATGCTTGAGCTTGGGCAGGCTTTCTGCCCAAAAGGCTTGGCCAAAATAAGTATAAACCGCGTCGTTGATACAGCCAAATGAGGTTTTATCAGTCGCTGAAGCGGTAATAATCAAGGTCGTGGGTGATTGTAGCTCATCGATAAACGAGCCTGAATAACACGCGGATACCACAATCACGCGCCATTTGATGCCCGATTTATCCAAGGCTTTACGCAATGCACTCGCCTCTAGCGGTTCAAGTGCAAGCGGTGGATTTGACATATCAAGGAAGTTTTGATCACCATGTGAGGTTAAGCTTAACAACAGCACATCTTGGTTGACATCCATGCGCTTGCCCAACGCCATAAGCGCGCGCTCAATACTGGTATTACTGGCGATTGGCAGCACTTGCATGGTCGAGCTATTGTTAATTAATTCTGCCGTGCGGCCTTGCATGGCAAAATCTCTATCCAACATTTCTTTGGTCAGCTCAATCTCAGAACGAAACACATCTTGCTCACCATGCCCCGCCACACCTAAGAAGTACCAATCATGCACATTTGGGCGCTGTGGTTGCAGCTTATCTAACATATCTTGTAACAGTTGTGGCTGCGCATAAAATGCCGCTTCGCTAATGAGTGGCTGCTCAGGGTTTGATTGGAAAATCGGCTGTGAACGCACGTTTTGTTGCCACACACTAAACACCACAAACGCACCGAGTAAAATGACCACCCGCTCAAGCCATGACCAACGCAGTTTTTTACCAAAAATCCATAGCAGTGCCAAAGCCTGCCACAAAAACAGTAAAGTAAACAAAATCGGTAACACAGCAAAGCTAAGTTCGGGTAACCACCCAAATTGACCAAGCCATTGAAAAAGACTCTGTAGCAGCGCCATCATAGTATCAGCGACCAACCACAAAATTGAGGGTACAAAAATCAACATGGCATTGTGATGACGTCTGGCCAAAATCAGCCCTGCCATCAGCATCACCATCGGCCAAACCAAATAACTAATCAAGCCTTGTTGGTTAAAGTGGGTTGCCTCATCACTTGCCAACCAAGAGAACAAAAAGTTACTCGCCAATGCCGTCACTGAAAACAGCAAAAACTGGCCAAGCGTTGGTTTTACCCAATAAAATGCCTTCACCGAACCAATCAGCATATAACCGGCGGCGCGAATATTGGCAAACATATTATGCGAAAAACTTTGTAATGGCTTTAAATCAAGATGGGACAATGACGAGGACAAAATCACCACACTTAGGAATACGATTCCAGTAACTAACGAACGATGACTATCAGTGGGCAACATTACCCTGATAGATGGGTCAACATAAACTCAAGCATCAACCCAAAATTTTGCGAAAAAGATACCCAGACAAATTTGGATATCTTTTTTGAAAGTTGTATTTTACGCTAACTTGGCCAATTAGCAACGTAAAAAATCTTGCGACATGAATTGTGGTGTTACTAACTGATATTGACTGGCTTCTCCACTGATATAATCGCATAACCAAGCAACTTGCTCATCAAAAAATGGTGTGTCAGCCGCCAATTTATTAAACACGACCAAGGCCACCTCAAGCCCCGATTGCCAAACGGCTTGCAACGTCAGCATGGCATGATTTAGGCTACCGAGCTTGACCCCGACCACGACAATCACCGGACAGTTTAATGCCACTGCGACATCGGCAAGCGTTTGCGTACGGTTAATCGGGGTAAACCAACCCCCTGCCCCTTCAATCAATACCGTATCAGCCGGATAGTCTTGCAAGGTTTGTTGGGTCACGGCGGTAATTTGCTCAGCAGTCAAGTTGACCCCATCAATCTTGGCCGCAATATGCGGTGAGCAAGGCGTACGCAAGCAAATCGGCGCAATCGCCTCAATCGGCGGATGGACATTGGCAAAGCTATTAATACGCTTTGCATCGTCACTAAACGGCTCGCCTGTGTCGGATGACTCAAGCCCTGCGGTCACAGGCTTAATCGCATAGACGCTGTTACCTTGCTCAGCCAAGGCCTTGACAAGATTTGCGGTGGTGGTGGTTTTGCCAATCTCAGTATCGGTACCGGTGACAAAATAATGACCCGATAAGGCAGGTTGATGGGTATTTAAAATAGTTGTCATTGCGCTAATTATTCTGATGGTAAAAAAATTTCAGCACATAGCTTACCATAAAAACCTGACCAAATTAGTGGGTTTTATGCGTTGGACTTGGTGGCAGAGTTACCCAATAAATTATTTGTTTAATACTCTCGATTGGGCTTACGTCGATTCTAACTTTCAGTTTCGTGATAAGATACCCATACTTCATGACGGCTGTATAACTAACGTCTACAAATCGCTGCTAAACAATAGACTTTCTGATGGATAACAGATAACTATGAGCATTCAAACCACTGAATTTCCCACGATTGCAATTGTCGGTTTTGGTGCGTTAGGCGCATTATTTGCCAGTCTACTCGCCCCACAGTTACCCTTTGATAAGTTGCGAGTTATCGCGGATGCAAAACGCGTGCAACGCTATCAAGCAGAAGGTCTATTGGTAAATGCTACACCACTGGCGCTCAACTATCTTGCGCCCACAGATTGCGCCACGCCTGCCGATTTGGTCATCGTCTGTACCAAGTTTTATCAGCTTGAAGGCGTATTACCCCTGATTGCCAGTCAATTGGGAGAAAATACCATTATCGTATCAGCCTTGAACGGTATTGCCAGCGAGCGCCGCTTGGCGGAAGCATTTGGTACTGATAAAGTCGTCTACTGTGTGGCGCAGCAGATGGATGCGCGTAAAGAAGGCAACCAGTTGATCTATCGAGATGCCGGTCAACTCGTGATTGGCGCGATGACGGACAATGCTGATGAGATTGCCCGCGTCCAACGTGTTGATGCGATATTTCATCAAGTGCAGTTTCCGCACAGTATCAGCCCCAATATGCCACGCCAACTTTGGGGTAAATTAATGCTCAATACCGGGGTAAACCAAACGGTCGCACTGTATGAGGGCACCTTTAAAACCACCCAAGAAGAGGGTGAAGCCCGCGAGATGTTTAAGGCTGCGATGCGCGAGGTGATGCAGGTCGCCAGTGCGGAGGGCGTGACATTGACCAAGGACGACTTTAACCAATGGGTGGTGATTATGGATTCGCTTGACCCAACGGGCATGCCATCAATGCGTCAAGACCTCAAAGCCGGTCGCCCTTGTGAATTGGAACTGTTTGCCGGAACGATTCGCAGCCTAGGCGATAAACACGGTATTGATACCCCCGTCAATGACCACCTCTATGAAGGTATTAGCGCGTTGATGGCCAAAGCAGGTAACTAAGTTATGTCGCTAAGTTGTATCTCTAGGTTGTGTCCCTAGTATGATTTTTTAAGACAACAAAAAAGGGCATAGTGCCATGCCCTTTTGCTTGATAACACGTTTTAAACCCTAGCGAATGATTTTACGCTTTCGCTGTATCTTTGCTAAAGCGCTCATTCATTTGCTGATAAAAACGTGCCACGTTCTCGCCCACTACCTCAGCATCTTTTGGGTTAAGCTTCATCACACGACCAAAGTCTAGACCGACATACAATACGATATCTGCGAAGGTCAAACGGTCACCAAGTAAATATTTATGCTTAGCCAGTAAGTCATCAAAGTATGGCAATGCCTTTTTGACACGTGCAATGCTATCTTCTGCCATACCCTTAACTTGTGGATTCATGCCTGCTCGTGCTGGATGACCGTGTTGAAACGCTAACATTAGGTTATACAACACATGGAATTCGGCATTACGCGTCATCGCCGTGATTTGGGCGCGTTGTACTGGGTCAGAACCCATAACCTGTTTACCGTTACCTTGAAGATGGCTGTCCAAATACTCACACACCGCTTGGGAATCGTTCAGCACCGTACCATCATCTAGTACCAATACAGGTAACAACTGAAACGGATTAATCGCGGTAAATTCTGGCGTTTTTTGGTCACCTTTTAGCAAGTCCATATCAATAATTTCTAAATTATGGATATCCTTAAGGTCTAGACCTTTAACTTGAACCAAGTATTTAATTTTACGGGTATTTGGGGGAAAATCAGCGGTATATAATTTCATCACATTATCCTTATGTTATTGAGCCGTAATGACTCTAGCGTAATGACGTTAGATAAGTATGGTCATCAGTCACTTTCATGACCGACCTGACTTATAACTTGGTCACTCAGAATTTTGCGCATTGGCACCAATTGATGCGTCTAATACTACACCAATGCTTAAATAGGATATTAACAAGTTCTAGCACTGCTTGGCAATGGTAAAAACACCTTGTCAAGCCAACCAAGACAGGCTATCATGCATCATTGCACTAGAACAAAAATCGATTTATGCTGACAACGCCTCAACAAGATCTTGCTTATCAATATTTATTGCAAATGCTGTGTCAAACGGACAATATTGAGCGTTTGACGATATTGCTTAATGCTTTATTGACCGATAAAGAACAAAACGAAATTGCCAATCGGATTCAAATATTTGCTTTACTGCAACAAGGACTTCCCCAACGCGAAATCGCTGAGAGTCTAGGTGTGGGTATTGCCACCGTATCACGCGGTGCTAAAGCCTATAACCAACATAACATTCATCAGTTATTACCAGACCTAAAAGACCAGTTTTAACCCATTTCGTCTATCTTTTACCCCTATCCTCCCTCTAAACGTCAACGCAAAGAACGAATTACGATAAAATGACTTGCGTTAATAGCCATAAAACTTTATGATGTATCACCATACTAGAACATGAATACAACTAATTATTAAAGTGATGACTATGAAGCCAGTACCGCCAAAGTTCCAAATCCCAAGTAAACCAAATCTCATCAAAGTCGCGCAAGATATCGATTTTTTTGAGTTATTCAAACGTGTCGAAGACCAGTTTGATACGTGTTTTTTACTGGAATCATTGGGCGAAGAAAGCTACATCTCACGCCACCATTTGATTGGCTTTGACCCAGCTTACACCATTTTTGCCAAAGACCGTCATACATTGACCATCGTCAATAACCGCACCGCTCGAAGCGATAACTATCCAAGTGAAAACCCTTATTTGCTGCTGCGTGATATCACACCCCAACACGTTATTGCGCGCAGCCATACGGGCGGCTTGGTCGGTTTTATGGGCTTTGACAGTATTAATTTTTTTGAACCGACATTAGATGTAAAAAGTAGTGAGGCATTTGAACCGTTCAAGTTTGGCGTGTATCTTGATGGCCTTAGCCTAGATAAGATGACGGGCGAGATTTTTTATTTTTATTATGACACGCCAGAACAAGCCAATCGCATGGATGAGATTAAGGCATTGCTACGGAAACCTACGCCAACTTATACTCGCCCAACGGTCGATTTTCTAGGCGATGGCATGGACAAAGCCCAACATGCCAAAACGGTCATGAAAGTCAAAGATGATATTATTGCCGGTCGTATTTTTCAATGTGAGGTTGGCTTCAAATCGCATTATCAGATTGACGGTGATACCTTACCCATTTATGAGAAACTGCGTGAGGTCAATCCCTCGCCGCATATGTACTTTATGAAGTTTGGTCAGCAAAAAATCATCGGTGCTTCGCCTGAGCTGTTATTCCGCTTGCGTAATGGTGAGATGGAAACCTTTCCATTAGCGGGTACGGCAAAACGCGGTAACGATGAGGTTGAAGACCGTCAATTGGCACGCAAATTACTTAACGACCCAAAAGAAATCGCTGAGCACAATATGCTGGTCGACTTGCACCGCAATGATATTGGTCGTGTGGCGCAGTTTGGTACGGTCAAGGTGCGTAATCTAATGGATATTAAGCGCTTTTCACATGTGCAGCATATCTCTAGTGAAATCGTAGGGATTTTGCACCCAGAGCACGATATGTTTACCGCACTTGCCAGTAACTTTCCAGCCGGTACGCTATCTGGTGCGCCCAAGATTGAAGCCATTAAAATCATTAATGAATTAGAGCCGGATGGTCGTGGTGCGTATGGCGGGGCATTAGGTCAATTTTGTTTTAACGGTGATTGTATTTTTGCCATTCCGATTCGCTCGCTGTTTATCAATGGTAACAGCGCGTATGCCCAAACTTGCGGTGGTAATGTATATGACTCAAACCCTGAAGATGAGTACGAAGAAATCGTGCGTAAATTATCGGCGATGAAAGTGGTACTTAGCAATTTTTCGGCAGAAAGAACAGGGGCATTATCATGAATGTACTCATCATCGATAACTACGACAGCTTTACCTTTAACTTGTACCAATATATCGGCGAAATCTTAGCCGATCGCGCCAATAAGACAGGCGAGAATTTTAGCGTAACGGTCAAACGCAATAACGAAATTACCCTGGCCGATGTCCAAGCGATGAACCCTGACCGCATTATCATCTCACCCGGCCCGGGTTCGCCCGATGATCCGGCCTACTTTGGTGTATGTGGTGACGTGATTACAGAAATGGGTAAAACCACGCCGTTACTCGGAGTGTGCTTAGGTATGCAAGGTATTGCCCATTTCTTTGGTGGTAAAGTGGTGCGCGCAAGTGTGCCCATGCATGGCAAAACATCACCGGTGCGTCATGACGGCAAAGGCGTGTATCAAGATTTGCCACAAGATATCGAAATTATGCGCTACCATTCGCTGATGGCGGACTCGACTAGTCTGCCCGACTGTTTAGAAGTCACCAGTGTGGTGTCTAATTCAGACCATCAAGATAAAAGTCTAAAAGACGCCAGCCTAGCTGGTGATGAAATCATGGGTTTACGCCACCGTGATTATCCGATTGAGGGCGTACAGTATCACCCAGAATCGTTTGCCACCGAGGGCGCAAAACGCTTACTAAGCAATTTTTTACTTAAACCTTAATGCTTATCACGATAAATAAATAGGGTTAGCTAAATGGTTCACCCTATTTATCAACCTCAATCCATAGCAAACTTAATACCGCCAATAACAATGAATCAGGTCTTGCAACGTCGTGCCTGACAGCTGTCGTTTGGGTGATAATACCACTGGGTCTTCATGGTAGTAACCCACCTCAAACTGATCCGCAAGATACTTGATACCAGCGATTACATAGCGCTGCGTAGGAATCGCATAGGCATGTTTGACCAGTAATTGCGGCCGATAGCTAATGGCCATTTGGGGCATACTTTGGTAGCAAGTATTATGATAAGTATCGGTATTCGCCAACCCTGTGGTCAGACGATAGCGATACTGATACTCAGGAATATGCGCTTTTTCAGTATCGGGCTTGCCTTCGTAGTCATCATACCAAGCAATCACTGATTTTTGGGTAGTTTGTAGTTTATTGACGCGAATGCTGTCCGTGGCCAATGGTATTAATGGCACTAGGCGGTTTTTGATGGCGGTCAACTGACGACCAAATTCGCTATTAACGGGGTCTTGGTCAATATCGATTTTGCCATTCGGCAGCCGATAGATAGATTCGACTTCTACCAGTTTAGTGGGTGTATTGGATGCAAGGTTAAAGTAATACAACTGCGGCGCACGAGCGCGCCCATCCATGTAATAGCGCAGTAGATAGACTTTCTGATCGGTCGGCTCATAGCCCAAGAATTCAAGATATTGGTCACCACCCACCGTTGCATGTGTGGCATTCATGGTGAGTAATGCAGCGAGCAGTAATGTCGCTGGTTTGATATAAGCCATTGGTTGCATACTTTCTATCCTTAGCCCACTGCTATGTCTAAAAATCAGACATCTAAAAAAGGCTGTCATAGACACGCTTAAAAAATCTCGTGCTTTAGTTTAGATAGTAGGTTGCTACTCACTCGCTATCAAGTACTATGCTGTACTTTTTTAGCGTTGCCTTGTTAACAATTAAGTGCGTACACAAATGCGGTTAAGATATCGCCATTGGCCAATTCTACAGGCACCTTAATGCGCTGATAACCGTCGCCCTCAAATGCATCAATACGCGGCCAATGCGCGTCTAAGTCTTCTGAGCTAAACACCAAACCTGTGACTATCTCGCCCGCCGGATTGGGAATCACAGCCGGAAAGCCCAACGCAGCACCCCAACCATTGGGTAGCAATGTACCTCGAATGGTTGCAGGCTGCCAACTGCCATGGATGGGCGCCAAAATGTGCGCATTCGGCTGATTGGGTGCTAGGGTGCCATACACGAACAGGTGTTGCAAAGTTTGAGCTGACATGGTTTAACTTACTCGGGTTTAACTTACTTGGCGCTGTCGACACTTTGCTTAAAGCTAGCCAAAATCGGCTCAAGCAAGGCAAATTTGCGCTTATAGCTGACTTGGTTGACGATTAGACGCGATGAGATTTCTGCAATCGGCTCTCGTGGCTCTAAGCCATTGGCACGCAAGGTGTTACCAGTATCAACCACGTCAACAATCAAATCACCCAAACCGACCAATGGTGCAAGTTCCATTGAGCCATATAGCTTGATGACATCTACTTGCTCACCACGATTGGCAAAGTAAGCACGCGTTACATTGACATACTTGGTTGCAATGCGTAAACGACGTTTTGGTAAAACTTGTCCAACTTTACCGGCAGTCATCAGACGGCATTTGGCAATTTTTAAGTCTAGCAACTCGTATAAATTACTTGAGCCATGCTCAAGCAACACGTCCTTGCCCGCCACACCAAAATCAGCCGCGCCATGCTCAACGTAAGTTGGCACGTCACTGGCGCGTAAAATCAATACGCGCACATCGGGATGCGTGGTTGGGAAAATCAGCTTACGCGATTTTTCTGGGTCTTCTAACAGCTCAATACCTGCTTTTGCTAGCATTGGCATGGTTTCTTTTAAGATACGCCCTTTAGACAGTGCCAAAGTCAGGCCTTGGTAAGTATCTTGAGCGTTATTCGTCTCTTGAGAATTGTCTGTCATCACTCGCCCTTAATGCGCTCGATGGTCACGCCTAAGCCGCGCAATTTTTCTTCGACTTGCTCATAACCACGGTCAATGTGATAAATACGCTCGATGGTGGTTTGCCCCTTGGCGGCCACCGCTGCCATGACCAATGACATCGAGGCACGCAAGTCTGTGGCCATGACAGGTGCGGCATTGAGTTTTTCCACGCCCTTGACGACAGCTGTATGCCCATCGACTTTGATATTTGCGCCCATGCGTTGTAACTCAGGTACGTGCATATAGCGATTTTCAAAGATGTTTTCGATAATGGTGCTAGTTCCTTCAGCAATCGCTGCCACGGTCATCAACTGTGCCTGCATATCGGTTGGAAACGCTGGGTGTGGCAATGTACGGATATCGACCGCCTTTGGACGACCTTCCATCTTAACGTTAATCCAATCATCACCAATGGTAACCGTTGCGCCCATTTCTTGGAATTTTTTGAGTACCGATTGCATCAAACTGGCATCGGTTTTTTTCGCGGTAACTTCACCACCGGTCATCATGGCTAAGGCCAAATATGAGCCTGTTTCGATACGATCTGGTACAACAGAGTATTCACAACCGTGTAATTTTTCCACGCCTTCAATCGTCATATATGCTGTGCCGATCCCGTCAATTTTGGCACCCATTTTGACGAGCATATTGGCCAAATCGACAACTTCCGGCTCACGCGCGCAGTTTTCAAGATGGGTCGTACCTTCCGCTAAGGCAGCCGCCATAATCGTATTTTCTGTCCCACCAACGGTTACCATATCAAAGGTAAAATGACAGCCTTGCAGACGACCTGGCTTGCCATCTTGACCCATAGGCGCACGCGCTTTGACATAACCATTTTCGACCGTAATCTCGGCACCCATGGCTTCAAGGGCTTTTAGATGTTGGTCGACCGGACGCGAGCCAATCGCACAACCACCCGGCAATGACACCTCTGCTTGGCCAAAACGTGCCAACAGTGGGCCTAATACCAAAATCGAGGCACGCATGGTTTTGACCAACTCATACGGTGCATAGTAGCTATTGATGGTACTAGTGTCACAGGTGACTGTATCGCCGTTTTTTTCGATGGTAATACCCATGCCGGCAATCAGTTTGAGCAAGGTAGTGACATCTTTGAGTGTTGGCACATTGGTCAAGGTGGTTGGGGTTTCACCCAAAATCATCGCAGCAAGCAATGGCAATGCCGCATTTTTTGCCCCAGAAATAACCACTTCACCATTGACCGTGGTACCACCGGTAATTAAAAATTTATCCATGCATTAACCCTCTTGTTTGGCTTGCCATTCGGCCGGGGTCAACGCTTGGACATTTAGCGCATGGATTTCGCCACTGGCAAACTTGTCATTCACCAAGCCTAATACCGCTTGCTGACGCGCGACAGGACGTTTGCCCTCAAAGCTTTCGTCAACGACACGCACATCAAATTTGTTACCTTGGTTAGCCGCTTCAATTTTGGCATTGGGAAAATGAGGTTGCAAAATAGCAATTAAATCTTGAGCATTCATGGGGTTACCTAATGTTGGAAGTATCACCGATAGAAATGATAGGTCTACAGAAAAACAGTGTCACGAAAAACACGAAGTCATTAAAAAAATTGCCCATAGCATAGCATAATTTTCATAGGGCTTAGAAAAAAACTTGTATACACGTTGGCTATTATTAGAGGACGTGAATAAGACAACAAACGATTGGCTTATTCTACCGGATAAAAAGCATTGGTTATCCAATTCGGTATCGGTACACCCCTATCTGTCTTAGGATTATTGGCGTCAAAACTCACCACATCAAAGCGTATATCACACGCGTCAAACTGCGGATGGGCTTGCAAAAAAGCTTGAGTGGCTTGGAAAATTTTTCGTTGTTTACTTGGGGTAATACTATCAAGACTGGAGCCAAAGTGGCTGATTTTTCGCTGACGCACTTCGATAAAAACGAGGGTTGACGGTGTGTTTGGGTTTTTATTGTCTAACATCACCAAGTCTAACTCACCAAGGTTTTTGTAATGCCAATTTTTGACAACAAAAATTAAGCCTTGTGCTTCAAGGTATAACTTGGCCAAGTTTTCAAAATATTCGCCTTGGCGTTGTTTTGGGGCAGTGAGTTTCATAAGATTTTACTTTAACAAATAAAAATGCCTAACATGGTCATTAGGCATTTTCAAATCTAGCATAATTGGGTTATTAATGCATCGTGTTAGCTTTCTCAGGCATACCTGATGAGTGATGACTGGTAATTAACCATTGCTCCCCATCCCATCCATAAGTGAATGTATAGCGCGCTTCAACGACTTGACCAGTTGTACCATAGGTAAAGGTATAAAGGCCAGAATCAAATGCGGTATTACAGCCAATCTGAATCATACGTTGGTTAATCACCCCACGCGGCTTATTTTGTAAAAAGTGCGCAAAATAATCGGCCTTTTCTGCAGCACTAAAGCGCACCTTATTAGATACGGTAGGTACCAAGATAGATTTTTGTGCATAATTCTCTACGACTTTTTCTGGGTTTAATGTACCCAATGATGCATCCCAACGCTCAAACAAACTCGCAATTTCTTGCTCCGTGGCTGCTTTACAAACTTGGCTATTCGTTGAATTGCTATTAGCGGTTGTTGCATCAGAATTAGCGGCTTTCCCAGTTTGAACCGCAGTTAAACTTGCTGCTATTAAAGCACTAGCGAAAATCCATTGTTTCATATTAAGTCCTTAATACAATCCTGAATTAAGATAAATTTAAAACCATACTCATATTATGGCTTTTGGATTATAGCTTAAGATTTTTAAATTGGAAAACATTTTTTCACAGTTTTTTTAGAAAATTTGTTCAGCGATTATTTGCTAAATCTTTTTGATTTCACCAAATTTATTTTTCAATGCTACTGCCTAATCGACGCTAAGTTTCACATATCATTCGATGATTAATGCTAAAATCATGACATTGATTAAACAAACGAGAAATTCATGAATCAAATCCAATCCGGTACGCTGTACATCGTTGCCACGCCCATCGGCAACTTATCCGACATGACCGCCCATGCCATCGACTGTCTAAAAAGCGTTGATATCATCGCCTGTGAAGACACGCGCACCTCCGGAAAACTGCTTAATCATTTTAACATCACCACCAAAACCATCGCCTACCACGACCATAATGCTGAAGCACAAACTGCAAAACTGGTCGAGTTATTACAATCCGGCAAACACTTGGCCTTAATCAGCGATGCAGGTACACCACTCATTAGCGACCCAGGTTTTCGCTTGGTCAAAGCTTGTCATGAAGTCGGGATTAAAGTCTCACCGGTAGTCGGTGCGAGCGCTGCGATTGCCGCGTTGTCGGTGGCAGGCTTGCCATCGGATAAGTTTTATTTCTATGGGTTTTTACCGGCTAAGACGCACGCCCGCCAAAGCGAATTGGCCAGCTTGGCGGCGATGACCGCGACATTGATTTTTTATGAAGCACCCCACCGCATTATCGATTGCGTCACCGATATGGTGAACGTCTTGGGTGCCGATAGGAAAGTGACTTTTTGCCGTGAGATTACCAAGACCTTTGAAACCATCTACCCATCGACTTTGGGCGAATTGGTGGAATTTATCAAAGCCGATACCAATCAACAAAAAGGCGAAATGGTCTTGGTGGTAGGTGGCGCAGTTGCCAATGACGATAGCGCAGACAAACACGATGAGTTATTAAAACGCTTATTGCAAGATTTATCGGTGAAAAAAGCAGCCCAACTTGCCAGTGACATCACGGGTGTAAAGAAAAATGCCTTGTATGATAGGATGTTACAATTAACGCAGGATAATTAAACGCCAAAGCCTTTCAACATGACTTTAATGGCTAGACCAAACAAAATCACCAAGATTAACTGACGGAATAAAGCGCTTGGGATTTTTTTCCTAAAATAAAATCCCACGAATAATGCCACTGTCGCGATACCCGTTGCAGTGGCAATCAGCATCAACTCAGAGGGTTTTAAGACCGTAATCTCAGGCCATAAGATAATCAACTGGGCAATTTTACCCACCAAATAACACAGATTGCTCGCGACCACAATCTCGGTCTTGGCGTTCTCGCCGTGCGTCGCCGATAGCAAATACATCATTAGCACAGACGACATGGCATTGGTTGCACCGCCAATGATACCCGCTATCAATCCGCTTAACGTCACCACTAAGAAGGTGGTCGGTAGCGTGATGGTTTTACCTAACCACTGAGAAAATACATAGAATAAAATCGCCACACCGACCCCGATGAGCAAGATATTCTGTGGCAGGATAAACACCAACTTAGTACCGATAAGGCTACCAATAAAGCTCATCAAAGCGAGCCAGCCATATTTTTTTGATATAAAATAATGGCTGCTTTCCTTGAAAAAACACCACCCCATTAATCAACAGACAGGGCAAGACGGCCAATACCAACGCGTGCGACAGAGGATAGATGGTAGTCAACGCGGCAGTCGCCACCAACGTTATCCCAATCCCAGTTAAGCCATGCAACACCCCAGCAAGCGCAAAAATCGCTAATATACCAAGATGTCCGAGGGCAAAATTCATATTAGTGCATCATTAAGGACGTACGAGGGTGAATTTTTTATTGATGGTTTTACCGATTAATTCAACCAACTCTTTGGCAATCACCGTCTTTGGCGCTTTATCCAAGACAGCCGGTTCGGCATTACCTTTAAAGAATACCGTCATCGCATTATCATCACTGGCAAAGCCAATATCTGAGCGCGATACGTCATTACAAGCAATCATATCCAAGTTTTTCGACTCAAGCTTGCCCTTGGCGTATTTTTCCACATCTTGGGTTTCGGCGGCAAAACCCACCATAAAGATTTCTGGGTGCTCTTGTGAGATGGTTGCTAAGATATCAGGGTTTTTGACCAACTCAAGAACCATTTCATCTTGGGTCTTTTTAATCTTTTGCGGTGCCGCTGCTTTGGTACGATAATCGGCAACTGCAGCCGTGGCAATAAAGATATCCACTGGACTTGCGCCATCTTGGGTCACGGCTCGACAGGCATCAAGCATACTTTGTGCCGAGGTTACATTGATACGCTTAACGTTAAAAGGTGTCGGTAAGTTGACATGACCCGCCACTAAGGTAACGTGTGCGCCCGCTTGTTGGCACGCTGTGGCTAAGGCAAAACCCATCTTACCTGATGAGTGATTAGACAAATAGCGCACAGGGTCAATTGCTTCAATGGTTGCACCGGCGGTAATCACCACATGCTTACCTTTTAGGCGTTGTGGTTGAGTGTAACGCGCAACAAAGTCCGTGACGAACGCCAATAACTCTTCCGGCTCTGGCAAACGCCCCTCACCGACATCACCACACGCTTGCACGCCACTGGCCGGCTCAATCACCACATAATCCAAATCTTGAATGGTTTGCAAGTTTAGCTGTACCGCGGGGTGGTGCCACATCTGTTGGTTCATCGCTGGCGCAACCAATACCGGTGCCGCAGTCGCAAGACATACCGTAGGTAATAACTCATCCGCCATCCCCATCGCAAGCTTGGCAATGGTATTAGCGGTAGCCGGTGCAATCACTACCAAATCCGCCCATTTGGCCAACTCGATATGCCCCATGCCAAGTTCGGCGCTTTCATCCAGTAATGCGGTGTGAACTTGATTGCCCGTTAACGCTTGAAAGGTCAATGGTGTGATAAATGCCTGTGCGCCTTCGGTCATAATGACGCGCACATCAAAGCCTTGTTTGATTAATAATCGTGCAAAAAAAGCAGATTTATAAGCAGCGATACCGCCTGTCACTGCAAGAACAACGTTTTTCATTGCTAGTTCTTCTAAACAAAAAATTTGGCATATAGTAACAATTTTTGTCGATTTTAGGTATGATTGAGCAAAAATAAAAACGAATTGTTGGAAAAACGCATGGCAATTAAGGACTGGCACGAGGACGAGCGTCCACGCGAAAAGCTACTGCAAAAAGGGGCGGCTAGCTTATCCGATAGTGAAATACTGGCAATTTTTTTGCGCACAGGCACCAAAAATCAGTCCGCCATTGAGTTAGCGCGAGGGTTGATAACTGAGTTTGGTAGCCTTGCAGGGTTATTATCAGCGCCCAGTGATGACGTCATGAATGTTCATGGTATCGGCATTGCCAAATACACGCAGATTTTAGCCAGTTTAGAGATGGGAAAGCGCTATCTTGCCAGTCAAGTTAAGCAAGCCCCCACCTTAAGCTCTAGTCAACTGGTCAAAGACTACCTCACTACCCAGCTTAGACACCTTCAGCGTGAAGTGTTTGCGGTACTTTTTCTAAGTAACGACCTTACCTTGATTCAATTTGAGATTCTATTTACCGGTGGGATTTCATCATGTTCGGTATGCGTGCGTGAAGTGTTAAAAAACGCCTTAAAATACGGTGCCAGTCAGTTGATTATCGCTCACAATCACCCGACCACCTCAGCCGAGCCCTCAGCCGCGGATATTGAATTAACGGTTTCACTCGCGAGTGCTTGTCGCTTGGTCGATATGCTGTTGGTGGATCATATTATTGTTGGGCAAGATAGCACCCAATCTTTACGTGAGCTAGGTAAATTTAGTGCTTAAATCGCGCTTTTACTTTAAATGCCAACCAAATTGCACCTAACAACCCTAAAACCGCCCCAAACAATGCCAGTAATGGCGCAAAAATCGACAAGGCGGACAAACCAACTGCCGTACCTGTTTCAGTTGCTGCGACCACGGGATTGGCCAATCCGCCTGTTGTGGCCGTCGAAGCCACTCGTGTGGTGGCTGTTGCACCTGCAATCGTACCCGCTACCCCACCACCGGCAACAATCGCTAACGCCCAAGTCATAGCTGGGCTTAAATCAGTCAAGGTTGATGCCATCACTAACGTACCTGCTACCCCAGCTAAGGGCACAGCAATCGTATCCAAGAGATGATCCACATAAGGGATTAAATAACTGACCGACTCAGCAATACTTGCCACACCCAAGATAACCAAGGCAGGCATTGAGCCGACCCAAGCCCAACTGTCAGTCAATGGAATCACGTGAAAATACGAGGCCAAGCTTAAGGCAAAAAGTGGCACAAACACACGAAATCCCGAACTGGCTGCCAAGCCAACTCCCAAAGCAATACTCATAATAATTTCTAATGACATTATTTCCCCCGACTGCACTTTTTTACTAATTCATTATAATACGGATTATGCCGATTTTAGTTTAAGAAAAAAACACATATTTGGTTAGCATTGCAAAACACATCAACACAATGACGGGACGAATGAACTTGGTACCGCCCTTAACGGCCATATGAGCGCCCAAACTTGCGCCCACCGCCTGACCGATCATCATGGCAAACCCTATCGTCCATAGCACTTTACCACCCAAAATAAAAAACACCAATGAAGCAACGTTACTGGTGAAATTCAATAACTTGGCATTCGCGGTGGCGGTAATCATGTCTAAACCACGTAAGGTTATACCTCCTAACGCAAAGAACATCCCGGTACCTGGGCCCAAATAGCCATCGTAAAAGCCAATCAAAGGGGTCACCCCATACTGCCACTTTTTTCGTGTCAAGCGTGGCTCAGATTTAACCTCCCCAGCATTGGGTGCAAACAAGTAATAAATGCCAATCAAGGCAATTAAAAAAGGGATGGCTTTGGTCAATAAATCCGGTGGTGATAACTGCACCGCTATTGCTCCTAGTACCGCACCAATAAAACAAGCGATAATTGATGGCCAAATTTGCTTAGGGTGAATTTTTCCCTTTTTTATCATGGTAAGCGATGCAGAAAATGAGCCTGCTGTCGCTTGTAACTTATTGGTACCCAAGGTATATAACGGTGGAATATTCGCCATGAGCATGGCCGGAATTGTTAGTAACCCACCCCCACCGGCCAAGGCATCAACAAATCCCGCTACCGCTGCAACGCTTGATAAGGCTAGCAGCACATCCCACGTTAAGGTCATATATCACTCATTGATTGTTAGTTATATAAAAACTGTAAAGACAAAAAAACCTCATAAGCAAGCCTTATGAGGTTTTTAGCAATTTAGTAGCCAATATAAAGCCTGGCACTAAACAAGCAATTAGTCACGGTCAACCAATTCTACATAAGCCATTGGTGCTGCGTCACCATCACGGTAACCCGCTTTGATGATACGTAGGTAACCGCCTGGACGTGCTTTGTAACGTGGACCCAAGGTAGTAAATAATTTACCCACAGTCGCTTTGTTACGAAGACGGCTGAATGCTAAACGACGGTTTGCCACAGAGTCTTCTTTGGCAAGGGTGATTAGCGGCTCTGCCACACGGCGAAGTTCTTTCGCTTTTGGCAAAGTAGTTTTGATAAGTTCATGTTCAAATAATGAATTGGTCATATTTTGGAACATGGCCTTACGATGGCTGCTGGTACGACCCAGCTTTACGCCTGCATTGCGATGTCGCATGGTCAATCTTCCTTTAAATGTTATCGGCTACGGTAAGAGAAACGGTCATCCACGCGTAAATCCGCTGGTGGCCAATTTTCAAGACGCATACCTAACTCTAAATCCTTAGAAGCTAACACGTCTTTGATTTCGGTGAGTGATTTCTTACCTAGATTTGGGGTTTTTAACAACTCAGTTTCGGTGCGTTGTACCAAATCGCCAATGTAGTAAATGTTTTCCGCTTTCAAGCAATTTGCTGAGCGAACCGTTAACTCTAAGTCATCCACTGGGCGTAATAACACAGGGTCAACTTCTTCTTTTTCCTTGATTGGCTCTGGCGTTTCTTCCGCTTCAAGATCAACGAATACAGCGATTTGTTGCTGTAGAATCGTTGCTGCTTTACGAATCGCTTCTTCAGGGTCAATAGTACCGTTAGTTTCTAGTTCGATTACCAAACGGTCAAGGTCAGTACGTTGCTCAACACGAGCGTTTTCTACTTGATAAGCCACACGCAAGATTGGGCTATAGCTAGCATCAAGTTTTAAACGACCGATTGCTTTATTGTCACCTGATTCTTTACGGGTATTAGCAGGCTCATAACCACGGCCTACTGCCACACGCAAACGCATTTTTAGATGACCGCGTTCACTTAACGTACCTAGTACCAAGTCAGGGTTAATGATCTCAACATTGTGCGGTAGCTCAATGTCAGATGCCAATACTTGACCTGGACCTTGTTTATCAAGGGTTAAGAATACTTCATTTTGATCATGGAGTTGAATTGCTAAGCCTTTTAAGTTAAGCAACAAGTCAAGGATGTCTTCTTGCAAACCTTCTAAGGTTGAGTACTCATGATCCACGCCTTCGATCTCTGCTTCGATAACGGCAGCACCAGGCAATGAAGAAAGTAGAATGCGGCGTAAGGCGTTACCAAGGGTATGACCAAAACCGCGTTCTAACGGTTCGAGCGTGACTTTGGCATGCGTTTCATTAACCGTGTCCACGTGGATGGCATTCGGTGTTAGAAACTCTGTAGCATTTAGCATCATATGTCACCTCGACTTTTAATATATTAATTATTTAGAGTACAACTCAACAATCAAGTTTTCGTTGATTTCAGCAGGTAAATCAGCACGATCAGGCGCTTGCTTGAAAGTACCTTGTAATTTGCTGTGATCAACTTCTAACCATACTGGCGTACCACGTTGGCCTGCAAGTTCAATCGCATTTTTGATACGCAATTGTTCTTTTGACTTTTCGTGTACGGCAATCACATCACCGTCTTGAAGTTGGATTGATGGAATGTTTACACGAACAAATTCATCACGACCAGCTTTTTTGACCAAAATTGCACGGTGGCTTACTAATTGACGAGCTTCAGCGCGAGTCGCACCAAATCCCATACGATAAACCACATTGTCCAAACGACGCTCTAACATTTGCAATAGGTTTTCACCAGTAGCACCACGCATACGAGCCGCTTCTTTATAGTAGTTAGAGAATTGACGCTCTAACACACCGTACATACGTTTAACTTTTTGTTTTTCACGTAATTGTAGTGAGTATTCAGAAGTTTTGCTACGTGGGTTACCATGTTGACCAGGTGCACGATCAGCTTTTTTGGTTTTTTCTTCGTACGCTTTAACACCTGATTTTAATTGTAAATCAGTACCTTCACGACGAGAAAGTTTTAATTTAGGACCTAGATAACGGGCCATGAAAGTCTCCTTATACGCGACGTTTTTTCGGTGGACGAGTTCCGTTATGAGGAATCGGGGTTACATCGCTAATGCTGTTAATTTTATAACCCAAAGCACCTAATGCTCTTACCGCAGACTCACGACCAGGTCCTGGACCTTTTACCAAGACATCAACATTCTTGACACCATATTCTTGAGCTGCTTTACCAGCAACTTCAGCGGCAACCTGTGCAGCGAATGGTGTTGATTTACGTGAACCACGGAAGCCTTGTCCACCGGCGGTGGCCCAAGCCAAAGCATTACCTTGACGATCGGTAATGGTAACAATGGTGTTATTAAAAGACGCATGGATATGAGCTACGCCCTCAGAAACCGAGCGACGAGTCACTTTTTTGCGACTGCGAGTGTCTTTTGCCATCTTTTAGCTTCCTAAGTTAATTATTTTCTGACTGCTTTACGTGGACCTTTACGGGTACGCGCGTTCGTTTTAGTACGCTGACCGTTAACAGGCAAACCACGACGATGACGTAAGCCACGATAGCAGCCTAAGTCAACCAAGCGTTTGATATTCATTGAGATTTCACGACGCAAGTCACCCTCAGTTGTGTATTCTGCAACTTGGGTACGGACAGCATCAAGCTGAGCATCATCTAATTGACTGATTTTGGTGGTTGGCGCAATGTTAACCGCTTCTAAGATTTTAGCAGCAGTGGTACGGCCGATACCGAAAATGTAAGTCAATGAAATGATCGCGTGCTTGTTGTCGGGGATGTTTACACCGGCAATACGAGCCATTGACATTTCTCCAAATGGTAAAAACAAGATGAGAAAAACTCACCTGCTATGTGGTATTTTGACAGTTTGTTATCTAAAAAATGCCAAAATAACGACAAGTAGCGGATAATACATTATCCGCTACTTTTTTGCAAGGACTTATTAGCCTTGACGTTGTTTGTGGCGTGGTTCTGCACTACAGATAATGCGAACAACACCTTTACGGCGTACTACTTTGCAGCTACCGCAGATTTTTTTAACAGATGCTTGAACTTTCATGTTAAGCTCCTTTTCAAAAATGAATTAAGGTTGAGTCAAACCCACTGATTGAATCAGTGAGTAATCATGGTATTGGTGCGTCATTAAGTGGGCTTTCACTTGTGCAATAAAGTCCATAATTACGACTACAGTAATCAATACTGACGTACCGCCCAAATGGAACGGAATATTAAACATTGTCTGTAAAATCATTGGCATTAGACAAATAATTGTCATATAAATCGCGCCAATAAACGTCAAACGATTTAATACATGATCCAAGTAGCGTTGGGTCTGCTGACCTGGACGAATACCCGGAATATAAGCACCACTGCGTTTTAAATTCTCTGCCACTTCTTTTGGGCTAAACACTAATGCCGTATAGAAATAACAGAAGAAAATAATTAATGCGGCAAAAATCACCAAATATAGCGGTTGCCCCGGTGATAGTACCAATGCCATATTCTGCAAAAACGATTGGAACATATTAGGATTAGCCGATTGACCAACCCATTGCCCCAAGCTTGCCGGAAATAGCAATAGTGAGCTCGCAAAAATTGCCGGAATCACACCCGCCATATTAATTTTTAATGGTAAATGTGACTGTTGCTGGGCATAAATTTTACGCCCTTGCTGCTGTTTTTGTGCATAGTTAACAGGGATGCGACGTTGGGCACGTTCAATAAACACAATACCCGCTACCACTACCAAGGCTAATAAGGTAAAAATTAACAAGGTAATCATATTTAACTGACCTTGTTGTACCATATTAATAGATTGGGTAACCACTGCTGGGAATGTTGCAACAATACCGGCTAGAATCAGCATGGAAATACCATTGCCAATACCGCGCTCAGTAATTTGCTCACCTAACCACATCAAAAACATCGAACCAGCTACTAATGATGTAACAGCCGGAATATAAAACGCAAGACCCGTTGTTAGGGTCAAGTTTTGGCTAATCAAACCGGTACACATACCAACTGATTGCACCAACGCCAATACCAAGGTCAATTGACGCGTATATTTATTGATTTGGCGCTGACCTGCTTGGCCTTCTTTCTTTAACGCTTCTAATGAAGGGACCACTGCCGTCATCATTTGCACGATAATCGAGGCAGAAATGTAAGGCATGATACCGAGTGCCATCACTGACATTCGTTCTAATGCCCCACCTGAAAACATATTAAATAAGCCTAAAATCGTGTTTTCATTGGTTTTAAAAAAGTTAGCCAAGCTATCAGGGTTCATACCTGGAATTGGCACATGCGAACCAAATCGGTAAACGACTAAAGCACCCAACAAAAAAAGTAAACGGTTAAATAACTCGTCATACTTTCTGATGAAAGCCAATGGATTCATATTTGTTGACTGCTTTGCCATCTAGGATTACTCCTCAACTGTACCGCCAGCCGCTTCGATAGCTGCTTTTGCGCCTTTAGTCACTTTAACACCTTTGAAAGTGTAAGCTTTAGCTACATCACCTGATAGAATGATGCGAGCGCGCTGCATATCACGACGGATGATGTTAGCTGCTTTCAAAGTTTCAACGCTTACAACGTCGCCTTCAATTTTGTTAAGCTCTGATAAACGTACTTCAGCAGTAACCATCGCGATTTGGCTAGTGAAACCGAATTTTGGTAAACGACGATATAACGCTGTTTGACCGCCTTCAAAGCCTGGACGAGTACCACCACTTTTACGTGAGTTTTGACCCTTGATACCACGACCACCAGTCTTACCAACGCCAGAGCCGATACCACGACCTAGACGACGATTTTCACGCTTAGCACCTTCAGCAGGTGCAAGTTCATTTAAACGCAGAGTCATGGCTTATTCCTCTACACTAACCATATAGTAGACTTGGTTGATCATACCACGGTTAGAAGGCGTATCTTGCACTTCTACAGTATGACCAATACGACGCAGACCTAAACCTTTAAGGCTAAGCTTGTGATTTTTCAAGCGGTGCGATGCAGATTTAGTCTGGGTAACTTTAATCGTTTTCATGATTGATTACCCTTGAATTTGTTCTACTGAAAGACCACGTTTCGCAGCGACTTTCTCAGGAGAAGTCATATCACGCAAACCTTTGAAAGTTGCGTTTACTACGTTAGCAGCATTTGTAGAACCATAACATTTAGCAAGTACGTTATGTACACCTGCAGCTTCGAGAACAGCACGCATCGCGCCACCAGCAATTACGCCAGTACCTTCTGAAGCAGGTTGCATGTATACACGGCTTGCACCATGACGAGCATTCACAGGGTGTTGTAAAGTAGTCCCCGCAAGGTCTACAGTAATCATGTTACGACGTGCAGCTTCAAGTGCTTTAGAAATAGCAGCTGGAACTTCACGTGCTTTACCACGAC
>CALJUC010000205.1 GCA_937975585.1 uncultured Moraxella sp.
GCAAGCCAAGGCACAAGTTTGTTGTCAGCAGTTTTCATGTAGATAGCATCCAGAATTGGCATTTGCTTTTCTGAGTTCCCATCCTCACCTGTGCCAAAGATACGTGAATTTACATGATAGTCAGCATCACGACCTTTAATCAATGACAAAAACATACCCTTGCCATTCCAACCTTCACGAGCTACACGATGACCGCCTTTTAGTAATTCGATTGCATGACCAAACGACACGCCCTTGGTAACATCTTGATACGCATTGTCAAATTGGGCTTTAGGAGACCATGATACATAACCCTTGTATTCTGTGGTATTTGGCTCACCATCTTGATACTCGACTAAGTAACCTTCGTCCGCACCGTTTTCATTTTCGGGTAGTTGCCAACCACGAAAATCATTGTATTCCTGCCGCGTCATTGGTTTGGCGTTTACTGCTTTTGTGCCAATCGCTGCCACCATTCCTACTGTAGCACTTAATAAAATCCCTAGTTTTTTCATAATTTATTCTCTCAAATAAAAACAAGCGACCGTAGCCGCCTGTCATGGGTTAATGTGATTACTGCGTTACGCGGCTTGCATGAATACCACGTACAGTTTGGAAGCCATACAACACATCGATACGAGTACGCTCGATATCGTTGTTACCATCACCAAACGTCATTACACGCACGTTTACGCCACTTGGCAAACGCGCTGTGTAGCCTTCGCACGATGCCAAAACTGGTAACGGTGCAAATGCTGCGGTAAACGCGTCTTTGTGGAATACCAAGTTTTGTGGACCATTGACCGACACAACAGTGACAGCCGCACCGTTAGCCGGTGAAGCAGTGACGGTTTTGTTTGGTGCAAGTGGGTTAATGGCTGGGTAAATGCTTACTGCGGTTGCAGCGCCAACGTTTTTGGTTTCTTTGACAACAAATTGCTGCAATGTGCCCATATCAGCACCGGTGAGCGGATGGACAGCGTTAACGCCTGCAATAGTAAACACAGTGCCGACTACCAACGTGCCAGCGGTTGAAGCCGCTAGGGTTAAGGTGCTACCGCCTTGACTTGCACCTGACACGGTGATGCCCGCAGCTGTACCATTGGCAAATACAGGGATTGCTTGATGTTCAAAGATATCTTGACCATACGCGGTGGCAACAAAGCCATCAATATAGGCTTTTTCACTGGTTTTAGTGGGGTTCCACATACGAGAAACTTCGCCAGACAATGCCACGTTAGCGGTACTGGTGATTAACGCATTGCGATCACCTTTTGGCGCAAGATACTGGTTTAGCTTAGCGCGTGCCAATGCCAGCGCATTTGATGGGTTTGAGCCTGCTAAATTCATCGCCACTTGATTGGGTGTACCAATTACTCCGCGTAACATCAAGTCAGCTTCAACGACAGACGCCAAGGTCTGCATTTGTGGACGTAAGATACGCTCTTTAAAGTCAGTGATGTTTAACAGTTTCTCTTTGGCGCCAAACTGCAATGCAACATGCTTTTGAGTGTCAAGCGTCAAGTTGACTTTATCTTCTACCACGTCAGTGCCTGAGCCGCCACCTGCGAACACGGCACCATCAAACACTTTACCCGCGGTTGGGATTTTGATAGTGACAGTATCGCCTTTTTTGTAGCCTTGTGTGTCTGCGCCAAATTCGTCTTGGCGTCCTTTGTTGATGTTTGCTAGAAACGGCGCTTCTTCTTCAAGCATTTTAGCCGCTTCACGCGCAATCATTTGGTGGGTTAAGATTTGATTTGCCATAAATTATTTACCTTTTCGTTTTTGGGATTCTTGTCGATACCACTCGTCATCGCTCATCTTGCTAGGGTCTTTGGCAACGGGCGCATTGGCGGTAACAGGTTTAATAGGTGGTGGAGCCGTTGGCACCTTTGCGGGTGCGGAATTTGATGGTTGTTTGCTTGCAATCATTTGCCCAATTTTGACCGCTGCTTGCACTGGGTTTAGCTGTGACAACTCGATGTATAAATCATCGTTTTGCAGTAGTTCAGCGGCTAAGTTCAGCGTATCTTTGGCGGACAGTCCGAACTGGTCAAGCGTGATGGGTAGCGGCGGCAATGTATCAGCCTTTGCCATCAATCCATCTACATCAACACCGCCATCTTTTAACTCGCTGATAGCAGTTTCAAATTCGGCTTGTTGTTCGACCTGTGATTGCTGGGCTTTTTCAGCTTCAAGTTTGGCAAGTACACGCTGTTCAGCTTGGGCAACATAGTATTCCTGCTGCGCTTTTTGATACTCCGAATAATCGTCAAAATCTTCAATTTTCGGGGCATCAGACGCTTTAGGCTCTGATTGCTTTTGCTCATACTCGGCTACTTTACGTTGTAGTTCGGCTTTTTCACGAGCGAGCTGCTGAATCCGCTTTTGTGAGCGGCTTTGCTTTTCAGTTTCCTGTTCTTGCTTGGCTTGTTCTGCCTTTTCTTCTTCGGTTTGTTCAACCGCTTCAGGTTCGGCTTGTGGCTGTTCGATATCCTGACTATCTGCGCTAGTATTTTCCGTGTCAGCGGTTGCCACGTTGTCAGTATCAATATTGTCCATCGTTTGCATTGGGTTGCTCCATATCATTGACCGATACGCTATCCCCAAACTGGTCAGATTCAGGGGCGAAGTTTTGAGCCGTTTCTTCAGGCATTAAAAAACCCTGCTCGGATTCGGCGGGGTTCTCAATGTTTTCGCTTGGCATGGGTGGCGGCTCATCCATCTCATGCTGCGGGGGTAATTCGTGTTCAGGTAATTCTTGGTCGTATTCTTCGGTTTCCATCCACTCAGGCGGCACCATTTGCTCAACAGCTTGCAAGTTACCCATATGCTGAGTGAGTAGCGACACAACGCCTTTTAACTCTTCAACATCGGCTTTACTTTCAGCATTGATTTGTGCGACTCGTATGTCTTTTTCGGCTTGCAGTTGGATTTTGACCAACTCAAGCTGACGGTCTGCATCTTTGTCATTGACCAAGCCTTGTAGCTGCTCGATTTCAGCTGTCATTTTTTGCACAAGTTGGTCAAGCTGCATGATTTGCGCTTTGGCTTGCTCAGGGTCAATTTGCTGCTCTTTGCCTGTGAGCTGTGGCGGCATCGTTGACTTGATGCGTTCGGCAATCTCTTTGGCATTAAGCAGTGGTGAGTTTTGCAGCAAGATATCACCAATCAAGCTAAACAACTGCGGATTCATGCTCAAAAGCTGCATCATCAGCGCAAAGTTTTGCTCACGCTGCGTATTAAATGATGGTCCCGTGTCCATTCTTACGTCATAGCGCCCAACTGTCACATCAGCTATCACGCCTTTGGCGGTTTCTTCAAACAGTTTGACCTGCTCAGATTCACCATCAACACCCACGATACGACGAATCATCGGCACGGTGTAGAGTGCTTGATAAAGCCCAAGCAAGATTTTTGCACCGTGACGAATTGACTTGTTTAAGTTGTCTTGCAGATGAAATTGGGCGGTTTCAGACTGACGTTGACGCATACCGATTGCCACGCCTGACGTCTCATTACCTTGCCCGCCCATAACAGGTGCGTGCATATTGAGAATGTCAGTAATGCCCTGTTTTGCGCTTTCTGCTGCGTTTAGTACGCCCACTGGCGGCTGTGCTGCACCCATGCGAAATGGAGCAGGACGTTGATTGCCAGACTCATCAACAAAGTTATAATAAACAGCCGCATATTTGCTAGGATTCTGCCATTGTTCTTCATAGCCTGCCACACCCTCGGCATCTGCCACTAAGATATCATCTTGGTTTTTCTGCAAAATGTGCGCTTCGGTTGACTTCCAATAGTTAAAAAGCCGCTGTGGGTCTTTGGCAAAATGCACAAGTGAGAAAATATAGCGCTTTTCTTGCACCCAAGTGACTTCGCCGTAAACTGGGATAATTGGAATATATCGCCCTGGAAAGGTGTTTTCTTCTAGCACTTTTGCGCCAGATACTTTGTACCATTTGACTTCTTTTCGTGTCGTTGGTCGTGTCGCTTGAATCACGCCAGCTGCTTTCAATGCTGCTTCATCAGTGCCAAGTTGCTCACTTAGCACTGATTTATAGTTTGACGTGCCATCAGTCAGTAGCCAAAGCGTATCTTTGACTTCTTCAAGCTTGAAATACTCGACAATGCGTAATGTCTTATCGCTGTCATCGTACCAGTCCGAATAATTACTGCTCTCAAAGTCAACGGCAGCATCGTTACCATATTGTTCAACGATATCATCTTTACTGACCCAATCACCGACGATTGCCCATGTCATATCGCTACCGTCAAGCGCACGGCTCAATGGATCAATATAAACGGCATGAGGATTTTGCACCGGCATAAACTTTGGTTCTTGGTTAAACGATGTATCACTGACGTAATCAGTCACCAAACGATAAAAACCAAGCCCGCCATAGACTGCATTTTCTGCGGCTGTGTCGTAAGCTGATTCTGCGTCCGTGGCTTCTTCGGTGTCTTTGATTAATCCCTCGATGAGGTTTGCTTTATCTGCATCTGCCCCATTATCCACTGGTACAACTTTAGCCTGTGGTCGGTTTTGGCGCTGGGTGTTAATTTGCTGACGGCAGTAAGCGCGGCACATGTTAAACTCAAGACTTGGCTTACCATCGTCTTTGCGCTTTTGAACTTCATGCAAGCCCCATTGTGCGCCTTCGACTGTGACAAACTCTTTATCTTCAACGCCGCGCTGATAGTTTTCTTGCCA
>CALJUC010000206.1 GCA_937975585.1 uncultured Moraxella sp.
TTCCTATCCTCTTTTTCAAGCTCTACTATCTCCTGTTTAGCTTGTTCTTTATGTTTTGATGTGCTTATGATACTCGATATCGTATCGTTGATGTTTCTTGTTAAGATGTACACTATCATTAACCCACCTCCCCTAACTTTTTATATTCATCTTCTGTTATAAACATTATTGGCATATTACCGAACTTCACATAATATTCTACGGCTTGTCTGCAAATGTGGTAGTCCCATGATCCACGGGGTTTAAATTTACTCACTGGCACGGTTTGTATTGCTGTACCGAACTTATAACCACCTAACTGCAAGCCTATCCTTACGGCTTGTTGGCTTTTGCCAATGTACTCTGCACATTCTTTAATTGTCATTGTATTTTTCATTTTAATCAACCTCCTCTACCCATTCGATGTTCTCATAAGCAAACTCAACTAATTTCGCTATTGCCTCTACTTTACTTATTCCTGCTTGTCTTGCTACATCATTTGCAAGAGCATTTGTTGCTTTCTTAATTCTTACTATTTCAGTACCATCCGCATTTATTTTTGTTGATACATATTTTACTAACTTTAATTTTTCCATTTTAATCACTCTCCTTTTTTTTATTTTTATGTTTTTCTATCTCTTTTTTATTTTTATTTACGTTTACGTAACCTTTATTTCAAAAAAAATAGAATTAACATCTTCAAACGATAACTCTAAAATTTCTGAAATTTTCAAAATCTCCAATCTGAAAAAATCACTTTCACCACTTAACTTCCTATAAAATGTAGCAGTATTAACACCTATCTTATTTGCAATTTTTTCGATGTTATATCCTTTTTCTTTTATACGTCCTTCTAAAATATTTCTATTCACAGATATGCACCTCCTTTTTTGTTTCGTTTAAGTAACTTTACAAACTAATGATACCACATGTCTTTTTCTCTGTCAATACATAAATGCAACTTTTTTAAATTTTTTTGAATAAATTATTTAGGATGTTTAAGCTAGTTTCAACTGAACTGGAATTTACTACAATATTTGAATAAACAAAGTATGCTGTTAGTCCTAATAAAGCTTCATCAGAAATTTCATCTATAATCTCTACAGCTCTATTTATTCCTGTTCTAATAAGTTTATTTTGACCACGTTGGAATCTATCAAGCATTAATTGGGATAGTAATTCAAAATCAAATTCCCTTTCAGATGCAGCAGCAGTTCTTTGAGCTTCTAATAATAGAACTTGGAAACTTGGATCAGCAAATGCAGTTAAAGCATCTTCAACCTTTGTCATTTTTTCTATTAAAAGATTTTCAAAATTATTTATCCTTTTAGTGGCGGTTCTAGTAGCTTCATCTGAGAAATCTTTGATAGCTAAGTTCAATTTTTCATCGAATATTTCTCTAGCTCTTTTTTCATCAATGCCAATTGTAAGGTTGGATATCTGTAGTTGGTTAGAATTATTCCCTGCTTTTTGGCTTTGGGAATCAGAATTAGAAAAAGGATTACTTAGCATCATAATCCCTACCAACTTGAGTCTGCGTAGAGTTATCACCCGCAGATTGATTTTGGTTTATAGTATTTTTAATACCAATTCTATAACCAACTGCACCGCCTGCAACTAGACCGAATACTAAAGTAATTAAAGAAGTACCTAAACCATCAAAAAACCATTCCATACATTTCTCTATAAAAATTAGTTATTTTGTATAACGTATAGTCATTTATAATTTATTCAAGACTTTCTAATTATTTACTTTTCCTCGGCGGCAAGCCTGTATGCTGAGTTTGGAAGTTACCTTTTTTAGGCTGTTTTTGGTTTGACGGTTTTTTACCAAAACTGCTTGGCGTGGGTTTCTTGCCCGACTTTTGAGCCGTGTTATCCTTAGCACTACGCTTGACCGAATCTCCCCCTGCTGAGCTGTTTTTCTTTCTTGCCGATTGGTAAACGTCTTCACCCTCAAGTTTTGGATTGTAAGGCGGGATTAAGCACTGACTGCCATGTCCAATCAAATCCTCACGTCCTAAATCTTTCAGCGATTCACGCAGCAAACCCCAGTTCTTTGGATCATGGTAACGCAAATATGCCTTGTGTAGTTTACGCTGTTTGCCGGATTTGACGATTTGGACTTCTTCACTGGCACGGCTGACCTTGTGTAGCGGGTCTTTTGACGTGTGGTACATGGTGGTCGCAGTCGCCATCGGGCTAGGGTAGAACGCCTGTACTTGGTCAGCACGGAAGCCATTACGCTTAAGCCACATTGCCAAGTTCATCATATCGGTGTCGCTAGTACCCGGGTGCGCCGCGATAAAGTACGGAATCAGATACTGCTCTTTACCCGCTTCACGGCTGTATTTATCGAACATCTGCTTAAAGGTGTCATACGTCCCCATCCCCGGTTTCATCATCTTGGACAGTACGTTGGTTTCCGAATGCTCTGGGGCGATTTTGAGATAACCGCCGACATGATGGGTGACCAGTTCTTTAACGTATTCTGGGTCTTTGACCGCCAAGTCGTAGCGTAAGCCAGAGGCAATCAGGATTTTTTTCACGCCCTTGATATCACGCGCTTTGCGATATAGTTGGGTCAAATGGCTGTGGTCGGTTAGCAGATTGTCACAGACATCTGGGTAAACGCAGGACGGTTTGCGGCAGTTTTTCTCAATCGCATCGTCTTTACAATGCAAGCGATACATATTGGCAGTAGGGCCACCAAGATCGGAAATTACACCGGTAAAGCTTGGTTCGATATCACGGATATGCTCGATTTCTTTGAGGATAGACTCTTCAGAGCGGTTTTGGATAATGCGGCCTTCATGCTCGGTAATCGAACAGAACGTACAACCACCAAAGCAACCACGCATGATATTAACTGATAGCTTAATCATGTCATAGGCGGGAATACGTGCGCCATTGTAGCTTGGATGCGGCAGTCGCGCATACGGCAAGTCAAACACATAATCCATCTCTTCCATGGTGAGTGGAATCGGCGGTGGATTGAGCCAAACATCGATATCGCCATGTTTTTGTACCAAGGCACGCGCGTTATGTGGGTTGGTTTCGAGGTGCAAAATACGGTTGGCATGCGCGTATAACACAGGGTCGGATTTGACTTGCTCAAAGTCCGGCAAACGAATCACGGTCTTATCACGTGGTGGCATCGGGCGTTTGTGCTTCAGCGCGGTTTTTGGGGAGGTGCGTTCGGTGGTATCCGCAAATTTGACCACTTGCACATCATCATTGACTTGTTCGGCATTGAGGATAGGGTTGGCAACTTTTTCCGCTTTAAAGCCTTGGTATTGATTTTCAAACGATTTTTCTTGTTCAATCGCACAATCGCCCACATCTTCGAGCATGACATACGGGTTAATAATCGGGTCAACGCGGCCAATGGTATCGACATCGTTACTGGCAACTTCAATCATATCCGCTTGCCAGGCTTTTTTGGTCTGTGTTGATAGATAAGCCGTACCACGGATTTTGCTCATTTGCTCAAAAGTATAGCCTTTTGATAAGTCATGTACCACGTCAACGATGGCACGTTCAGCATTACCATACAATAAGATATCAGCACGGCTATCCATCAAGATACTACGGCGAACTTTGTCCGACCAATAATCATAATGTGCAATACGGCGCAAGCTGCCCTCAATACCGCCTAAAATAATCGGTACATCGGGATAGGCTTCGCGGCAGCGTTGGCTGTAGACGATGGCCGCGCGGTCAGGACGTTTGTCTGGGGCATTGTCTGGCGAGTAGGCATCATCACTTCGGATACGGCGATCGGCTGTATAGCGGTTAATCATGCTATCCATATTGCCTGCAGTCACACCCCACGCATACACAGGCTTACCAAGCTTCATAAAGTCGTCTTTGCTCGTCCAATCCGGTTGGGCAATGATACCAACGCGAAAGCCTTGTGCTTCCAACAAGCGACCAATAATCGCCATACCAAAACTTGGGTGGTCGACATACGCATCACCCGTGACGATAATCACATCACAGGCATCCCAGCCAAGCGCGTCCATCTCTTCGCGCGACATCGGCAAGAAAGGTGCAGGCTCAAAACAACTTGCCCAATGCTTGTCGTAATCAAATAGGGGCTTGGTGCCATGTTTAAAGGCTTTATGGGCAATAGTTTCGGCTGACATAGGCGGTATTCTGCTTGAAAAAATAAAAGGAGAGGGAATGAGGTAAAAATGCAGGTAACATGAAGTATGCTCATTTTACCATGAATCAGATTTAAGATGGTAAATATGGGGATAAATCTTGAGAAAAATAGTCAGGATTAAAACCATTTATTCATTCGGGCGTTTTTATCATCTATGCTAAGTATAGCGACGCTGTACTTTGATAGCGATGGTTGGTAAGTTTGCCAGATACCCTGACAATAACGACTATCGAGTCACTCAATACGTTGATTGGTTTGCTCACCAGTGCGATGAGAATTTGGTGAGCAAGGGTGAGGCTAGCCAATAGCATCATCAGCTATCGCGTGTCGCTCATGACTTAACACATAGCTACCTATCTAATGAGGGGTATAAGTAAAGGTGCCAATGGCATTAATTCCCATTTGGGAGATTGCGCTACTTGCAATTGGTACCACCGCCAGTGCAGTCATGCCTTTAAGGTGTAGTAAGGTCTTGAGATCACTGATGTACGGGTTATTCGGATTTGCCATGATATATAGCTGGGTGCGTTCTTTGCGCTGAACAGCATGGGTCAATTCGGCTAAACGCTTGAGGGACTTGTCGATACCGCGGATTTTTTCAAAAATTTTAATTGCGCCATCGTCATTTAAGCGCACTAATGGTTTGATGTCTAGTAAGCCACCCATTAATCCACTG
>CALJUC010000207.1 GCA_937975585.1 uncultured Moraxella sp.
TGTCCTTGATAACGCTGTAAATCCGCTTCATCAATCACAGTAGTTTGGGCAATAGTATTTTGCACCAAGGTCGGACTACGCGTTGCTGTCACGGTCAGGCTACCAAGCGTGGTTTCTGGTACAGATTCAGCCGCAAAGCTAACCGTGGTAGCAGTTATGAGCGTGCTAAGCAGCGTCAAACGAAACATCGGACGAGTAAGTGACATAACATTCCTTAACAAATAGTATTAAAGTAGAAAAAATTTTTTCTTATTGTAAGAAATATTGCTTTACGTTGCTATGTCAGACACATGGTATTTGTTCAAGTTAGGCTGAATAAATTTCACGCTATCTCATAATAAATATATAAGGCATAAAAAAACCGCGTTATCGGTGCGATAACACGGCTTTATTTTATATTGGTAAATCAACCATTAATTAACGGTTTTGCTAGCATTAGCCTGTTTTAATTTAAGTGCTTGTTGGTAGCATTGGTTAATATGGTCATCAGCGATTTTCTTAAACATCAGATAACCAATGGTACCGGCTACGATTTGACCACCAAATGGGATAAATTTAGTCACTTGCTTAGCAATGATACGACCACCAAAACCTTGGAACGTCTTTTTAACAATACTGCGCGTCAATACCAAACCTGCGATATCAACGGCCTGGTCTTTTAGACCGCCTAGCTTATCTTTATTATCCAAATCCACAACTTTTTCTGCTGGCTCAATAAGACCAAATTTCTCGCTAATTTGTGGTAACAGCTTGGTTAATAGACCTGCATCAACCACCAAATCCATCAGTGGCACCGGTACAATCGCAGCAACGGCAGAGATTTTGGCTTCTTTTTTGACCAATTCTTCACATTCACGTTTGACTTTATCAAGGTCGATATTTGGGTTGAATGAAGACGGCATTTTATCAATAGTGGCAGTCGCCATGTTTTGCTCCTTTAAAATTACAAGTATTTTTAAACAGGTTATTATTGGTTATGTACAAATTACCTATTATTGTAAGGTTTGTAACGAAATAATTATAAGGCGTTTTATATAAAAAAATGGTGGGTTTTTGTAGCTTTCCACACGGCTTTATCACAAATCGCTACAATATTTGACTATTCGATGAAATAGCAGGCCGCTGTCAAAGAGATATAGAACAAGCGACTCGACAAATTGGTTGCTTTTTTGTCGAATCCCACCCATGATAACGGGTTAATTATTTTATTCGCTTCATTCCATCGATTATTGTATTGCTGTTGCTATGTTGAATTTGACTCCTCGCTTTGACCCCACTTTACCCTTGCCTACGTTATTACAACCGATTGCTAAAAACTCTGCCACGTTGGCGCGTTTGCTTGCCGGACGGGGTGTCATTGATGTGGAAAATTTAAATACTGCATTGTCAGCGATGTTGCCAGCACAAGGACTTATGGGCATTGAAAAAGCGGTAGTCCTTCTTGATAACGCGATTGATAACGGGCAAAAGATTCTGATTGTCGGGGATTTTGATTGTGACGGTGCCACTAGTACGGCCTTGATGGTGCGTGTACTCAGAGAAATGGGCGCAAATGTGGATTTTTTAGTGCCGGATCGCTTCAAATACGGTTATGGCTTGACGCCTGAAATCGTTGAGCTAGGGCTTAGCACCTATCATCCTGATGTGATTGTCACCGTAGATAATGGTATTTCCAGTCATACGGGTGTTCAAGCTGCCAAAGATGCCGGCGTTACGGTGATTATCACCGACCATCATTTGACCACCAAACCTGTGCCAAGCGCGGATGCGGTGGTCAACCCTAACCAACTTGGCTGTAAGTTTGCCAGTAAGTATTTGGTCGGTGTGGGCGTGGCATTTTATGTATTGGGCAATCTCGCTAAGGTGCGCCGACAGGCCAGTAAATCCACCACCCAAGTCAGCAAATACCTTGATTTGGTCGCGCTAGGTACGGTCGCGGATGTTGGGGTGCTCGACAAAAACAACCGAATTTTGGTACATCATGGCCTCAATGCCATTCGTGCCGGTCATTGCTGTGTGGGTATATTGGCGATACTGGAACAAGCCGGACGTCAAGCCAGTGATATTACTGCGCAGGACTTTGGCTTTATCATTGCACCACGCATTAACGCGGCTGGGCGCATGGACAATATGCGTATCGGTATCGAATGCTTGTTCACGGATAACTGGGGCGAGGCGCAGCGATTGGCGCACCAACTGGATAAACTCAACGTGGAACGTCGCCAAGTTGAGCAGCATATGCGTCAGCAAGCCGATGCCATTATCACCGAGTTAGAAGCATCACCTGACACAGAGAAAAAACGCAGTATCGTGCTATATCGTGACGATTGGCACCAAGGCGTGATTGGTATCGTGGCCGGTCGACTTAAAGAACGTCATCACTTGCCTGCGATTGTGTTTGCCCCTGCGGATATCAATGCGGTTGGTGAACATGACGCGATTAAAGGCTCGGCGCGCTCGATTGTCGATGTACATATTCGTGATGCCATTGAGGCAGTGGCCGAAGCGCACCCAGACTTGATTAGTCACTTTGGGGGTCATGCCATGGCGGCAGGACTCACCATCGAAAAGCGTCACTTTGATGCGTTTTGCCAAGCGTTTGAAACGATCATGACCAGCCAAGATGATAGCGTGTTTCAAGAGACCCTAATGAGTGATGGCGAACTCGCTGCTGACGAATTTAGCCTAGACTTTGTCGATACGCTGAATAACTTGGCGATTTGGGGACACGGCTTTGCTCCACCGATTTTTGACAATGTATTTGTGATACAAGACTATCGGGTGCTCAAAGACAAGCATCTGAAGTTTTGGTTATCTCACCCAAATGTGCCTTTTACCATTGAAGCAATTTGGTTTAATGCCGAACTCGATACGGTCAAACTTACCCAAATCAACCGTAGTATTAGCAGTGTTCATTTGCTATATGAACTCGATAGAAATCAATATAACCAACAAATAAGCTTACAGTTAAAAGTTAAAAAAGCCGCCTTGGTAAATCCAAGCGATGCTTAAGCGCTTATGCGTTTCTTTATCAGCGCGTTTCTCTTAAAGCCTTAAAAGAAACGCGATGCCCTAACATTGACTATAATTCACGGTTACATCAACCATGGGGATTTTATCAGGATTGGTTTGACCTTCGCTCATCTTATCCATAACGTTAATCGCCAATCCGCCCAGTGCGGTTTCTTTGTACTTGGACATCATATCTTGACCGGTGTCTTTCATCGTTTTGATGGCTTTATCGAGTGATACCACGTGTTGGCCATTGCCTTTAAGTGCCAAGCGTGACGCATTAATCGCCTTGACGGCCGCCATGGCATTACGCTCGATACAAGGCACTTGCACCAATCCGGCAATTGGGTCACAGGTCATACCTAAGTGATGCTCGATACCAATCTCAGCCGCATTCGCGCATTGTGCGGCACTCCCACCCAACACATGGGTCAATCCTGCTGCTGCCATCGCACAAGCCGAACCGACCTCGCCCTGACAACCAACCTCAGCACCCGAGATACTGGCATTTTCTTTGATAATAATGCCAATTGCGGCTGCGGTGAGCAAAAACTCCTCAACCCCTTGTGCTGTAAAGCTATGACAAAAATCGCGATAGTAATGCATCACGGCCGGTATCACGCCTGCCGCCCCATTGGTCGGTGCCGTCACCACGCGACCGCCACTGGCATTTTCCTCATTGACTGCCAAGGCATACAAGTTGACCCAATCCATCACGGCTAACGCATCATTAAAGGCTTTAC
>CALJUC010000208.1 GCA_937975585.1 uncultured Moraxella sp.
TTTAACGAACTTTTGTGTATTTTTTCGTGCAAAGGTTTCAAATATATAAATAATTAATAAAATATAGTTATATAATTGAGCTTTTACTGAATTTTTTTTAACATTGTGTGCTAAGATAATGAGCATTCATCATCTAACTTTATTGCTGTTTTGCTTGCTGTTTTAAGTGAGTAATCTTAAAACACTATTATTAAGTTTGAACTTATCGGTTTACATTTTGCTCACCAAATCGACTCTTACCTAATCGCTCGGGTGTGTTATTTTTAGCCTATAGTTTTTTGTATATTGACGTTGACAACCTATCTTGTCTGAAATTATCAACAGATTAACGCTTTATATTAAGATTACGAAATAAGGAAATCCAATGAGCTTACCTACTTCTCCTCGTAAAGTCGCCATCTTAGGCGGTAACCGAATTCCATTTGCGCGTGCCAATGGCCAATATGCCAAGGCAAGCAATTCAGATATGCTAACCGCTGCGTTAAATGGCTTGGTCGAGCGTTATGACTTACAGGGCGAGCGCTTGGGCGAAGTCGCGGCAGGTGCAGTGATTAAGCTAAGCCGTGATATCAATCTCACCCGTGAGTGTGTGCTGAGTACCGCCTTATGCCCACAAACCCCAACTTATGACATTTCTCAAGCGTGTGGCACAGGGTTACAAGCGGCATTCGCTGTTGGTAACAAGATTGCGCTAGGGTTGATTGACTCAGGGATTGCCGGTGGTGTCGATACGATTTCGGATGCGCCGATTGGTCTAGGTGATGGCTTGCGCAAAACCATGCTTCAACTCAATAACGCCAAAACCGGTAAACAACGTCTACAGGCACTAACCACGATTGACCCAAAACATTTGATTGATACCCCGCAAAACGGTGAGCCACGTACTGGCTTGTCGATGGGCGAACACCAAGCCATTACGGCGCTTGAGTGGGGTATCACCCGTGAAGCCCAAGATGAATTAGCCTTTAACAGTCACAAGAACCTATCACGCGCGTATGACGAAGGCTTTTTTGATGACCTGATTACCCCATTCCACGGCCTGACACGTGATAATAACTTGCGTCCAGACATTACCTTAGAAAAACTATCGACCTTAAAACCAGTCTTTGGCAAAAACAACGCCAACCCAACCATGACAGCGGGTAACTCAACCCCCCTTACCGATGGTGCTTCATGTGTATTATTGGCAAGCGATGAATGGGCAGCAGCACATAATCTAGAACCTTTGGCCTACTTGGTTCATCAAGAAACCGCAGCCGTGGACTTTATCGGTAAAACTGGGGTTAAAGAAGGCCTACTGATGGCACCAGCCTATGCTGTCCCACGTATGCTTGCGCGCGCAGGCTTAACCTTGCAAGACTTTGATTTTTATGAAATTCATGAAGCCTTTGCCTCACAGGTACTATCGACCTTGGCGGCGTGGGAAGATGAAACCTTCTGTAAAGAGCGTCTTGGCTTGAATCAACCACTGGGCAAAATCGACCGTAGCAAACTGAACGTGAATGGCTCATCATTGGCAGCAGGGCATCCTTTTGCCGCAACTGGTGGACGTATCTTAGCGAGTACCGCTAAATTACTAAACCAAAAAGGCTCCGGTCGCGCATTGATTTCAATCTGTGCTGCGGGTGGTCAAGGCGTGGTTGCTATTTTGGAAAAATAATTGTCCGTTAGCCAAAGTTTATGCCAATAAAAAAGCGTCTAATCACTAGACGCTTTTTTTGTACTCACGTTTATACATACTTTAAGTACATTGTATTAGCTTAGCGGAATTTAACTGGCTGCTGTTCTAAGTTTGGATAATGGTGGTCATGACCGATATCGCAATCTTCTGATTCTTTTTTGGGACGGTGGATATAGCCAAGGCGTTCTTCGGTTGGCAAATACTCATGTTCCCACACCATCACCGCTTGTAAACAGGTTTGGCGTTGTTCCGCACTTAGACGCTCACCGTTTTCCCATTTACCCAGTGAAATGGCCGTACGAAATTTCTCCACAACCTCTGGGGTTAAGGCGGCTAAAATAGCTTGTTTGTCCATGGTAATTCCTCATGACGATATGCGCGTTACTATAGCAAATTTGGCTGTCAAAGTCGAATTGGGTGCATCTGAGGCAATACTATGATTAGCTGTCATTATCAAAAAATTGGCTATATTTTATTACAACAATAGCCGCGTAAATTATTGCATAATATTAACTGTCTAATGCGCCCTGACGACTGTTCGTGTTTTAGTTATTATTGCGTAAAATAATGGATTAACCTTATGCTGACTTTTGCTCATTACTATCGCTATGCTTTGCCTTATATTCGTCTAGCACGACCATCACTTACCGCCATGACGTTTGGACTGGTGGCTATGACCAGTTCGGCTGCGACACCACTACCCACCCCCAAAACAATTGATACACCAACCCAACAAGCGGATCAAAATGTACCGGCTACCAATCCAAGACTTGCCGCAGTATTAGCCGCCGCCCGCGATAAGAAGCTAGCCGAACAAGTCACATGGCGACGCTTATTGTATTATCCAGAATTCAAACGATCCGTTTTGGACTTTTATAAAAGTAAAGACGATAAAAATAACACCAGTCGAATGATCAATCGCTTTAACTCAGAGGCCAGTCAGCAGCGTTTCTTTATCCATCCAAAAGGTGGCACCAACGCCCAAGCTGAACTGGATGCCATGCTAACCGCGATGTTCGACCCAACACTGACCGGTGATGACGCTGCACAATGCCGATTTCCGGCACGCAGTGCTTGGCTCAAGCAGCAGCTCAACATTCCTGATAGTGAGTTGCCTATGGCGAATTGTCCAAGCTTTGATGCTTGGCGTAAAAAAATCCATCCACAATCTGCCTCGATTATTTTTGCCAATGAGTATTTGGACAGCTTGCCCTCGGCCTTTGGTCATAGCTTTTTACGCTTTGACAATGACAACGAGCCCTATTATCTCAACTACACGCCCAAAGTCACGGAGGGCGAAAGTCAGCTCAAATTTAGCTACAAATCGACCATTGCAGGCAATGCGGGCGAATTTAGTATCAACAACTACGCGCAAGGTATTAAAGACTATAAACAAACCCAAGGTCGTGATGTGTGGCAATATCGACTGAACTTAAGCGATGAACAAGTCGCACAGCTTGCCCGCCAAGTGTATGAGGTCAAAGACCAAATCTTGCCCTATTACTTGCTAGACGATAACTGTGCCTCAGAGATTTTGGTGTTACTTAACGGTTTATTCCCTGAAAAAAATTACCTAAAAGGCATGAAAGTATCGGTCGCGCCCGCCCAAATAGTGCGGCGTTTGGCCGATGAAGGACTCATTACCGAAAGTAACTTTGAGCCATCTTCGGTCACTGAACAGCAAGCCACTATTAATACCCAACGCTTAACCCAAGACAAGCCTAACTTGACGGATTCGAAAATTGGCTTGGTCGCAAGTCGCAATGACCCGCTATTGTCAAACCCGCTAGGTCAAGTCAGTATCGGTTATGCTTACCAAGATGCTGATAGCGCACACTCAGCGCTACGTTTAGGGTATCGTATGGTTTACCACGATGCGTTGGACAAACCGGCAGGCTATCCATTGGGCTCACAACTCTCGGCCTTATCGGTTGCCGCCAATCTCAGCCCCAACCATAAAAACGGTCATGATAGCGTTGAGCTTGACCATGCAACGTTACTACAATTTCGCTCATTTAACCCGATAAACACGGCTAAAGCAAAACTGCACAACAGCGCATGGGGACTGAATGTCGGCTTACAACAAGCCTTTGACGGTCATCGAGATGATGGTCACTCGCATCTGGTGGCGCATACGAGTGTCGAATATGGTAAAAGCTTCGCCTATGGCCAACCCTTGGCTGGTTCTGGGGAAATCCCGCCCAATCTTTGCTATGCCTTGGGTAACTTAGCAACCGAGTTCGGTAAAGGCCTGTCAAAAGGCTATCGTCTAGGTGTGGGCGCGAATCTAGGCTGTATTCAGCAATTTAGTCATAATTGGCGCGGACTCGCTGAGCTGAGCTTACCTTATTGGCTAGGTGGTGATAGTGGCGCTGACCGCTATTGGCAGCCTAAACTCACTGTTGGTACCCAGTATGACATTAACCGTACCAATGCGCTACGTGTCAGTGCCAGCCGTCGATGGCTAGATGGTGACAACATTAAGCGTGTCAATGACTTGACGGTGAGTTTTTTACACTATTTTGAATAACTTTTTTGAATAGCTCGATTCTATCGCTGATCGCCAAACTAAAAAGCCTAGCCAACTTAACTTGACTAGGCTTTTTATTATTCGATTAATAACGCCAGTTATAAATCAAATCCACTGAGTTATTGACCGCGGCTTTTGCCTCAATGTATAAGCGGCGAGTTAATTGATAGCGCATACTTAATGAACTGGTCGCGTTAAACACACCCACCCCATAACGGATATACAAGTCCGGTGTGATATAACCGGTGATATTAATTTCCGTATCATTATTATTGCCGGAGGCATCGATGGTCAAACTTTGTAGACCAAACGCACGACCGATTTGGTTGGTAAATCCACGCGTGACATTGAGACCCGCACTTAAACCTGCCGCCGCTAGCGTATTAGTCACGCGATTTCTAAATTCTTGACTATTGGTACTTTGCCCCGTGTTATTGTTTAAGCTACCGGTCACCAAGGCATTCATGGCTTGTTGCTCCGTCAAGCCACCGTTATTAAATACGGTAATATCCGGTTCAGTTACATCACCCCTGACCCTAAAGCCAACTTGTACACCCTGTACATCCTTGACCGCTTCAGCATTGATTGATGGCTGGCGAATATTGCCATTAAAGCGCACTTGGGCGAAGTTAATGTTTAAGTTTTGACCAAAGATTTCGACTTTGGAGCGTTTTGCCACTTGCACCGCACCGCGTGCTTGCATCGTACCTTGACCACGTTGGGTGATATTGAGTGCGCCCGCCAATGGTAAACGTGCACCGAATCCTTGGAATGTCACATTATCACCCAAATCAACCCCAATATCGGCATTGATAGACCAAGGTTTGCTCACCCGCAATACCTCATTCAAACGTCCTGCCAAGCGCCGGTCAATGACATTGACATCGGGTGACTTGGTCACAACCTCAGCAGTGGCTTCAGGCGGTCGGATAATCGCGCGCGGCACGTCAATCACACCGACCACATTAACGTAACGTTTGCTGGGTAACACCACCACATCAAACACCGGATTAATTCGCGCGGTTAACATTGGCGGTTGGCTGACCTGCAAATTCTCGCCCGTCAGCTTAAGTTTCGCTTGTAACTCACGCTGCCAATCGATAGTACCCGTTAATTTGCCTTTACCGTCGTTTGGTGTGGTAAAGCCACCATTGATGCTCGCTTGGTTACCTTCAACATGCGCCAATACATTGATGTTATCAAAGCGTATTGGCACACCGGTGACGACCAAGGTAGCATCTTGAATTTCGGCATCACCAACAAACTTCGGCTGATTCAACGTACCACTGATTTTACCAGCAATTAGCCCATTGCCAGTTAAGCGGTCAAACCCTGGGAAGAATGGTTTTAACACGGATAAGTTAACATCTTGGAATAATATGCTACCGTTAATTGGCTTGTTCGCACCATACGGGTCAACCGTCGCATCCAAGTAACCGCTACCGGCACCATTGGCGGTTTTGATATCCGCGCGTAGTTTGAGTTCCTCAGCGGTCGAACGCGCAATCACACTGACTCGCTCATAGGCAATTGTCGTTGGGTTTTCTTCAGGTATTTGCGCTGCTGTACCGAACACACCATTATCTGAATAGAAGCTTGCATTTACCGTCGGGCGTTGATTTTTTCGCCAATGCACGAGCGCATTACCATTTAAGGTACCTGACCACGCGATATCATTTGGCATGACCACCGAGAAAATTTGGCTATCAATTTGCTGTAAGCTTAGATTGACTTGGCCTTGGGTGGCAGAAGCGACTAGGTTGTCTTTTAGACATAGACGGCCACTTTGACCCGCCATTTGCCAACAGTGTGCTGCCAATTGAATCTGTGGCTGTTGCCAGTTCAGTAGCATCTGCGCAGGCTGTAGCTGTTGCAGTTTTGCGTATTTGGTACCGATTTGCCCGTTACCAAGCAGACCTTGCCATTGTTTGCGAGTCAAGTCAATGCTACCTTTTAGTCGGGCTTGCACCTGACCACGTACACTATCGATTTTGACATCAAGCGTATGCGCCGCTTGGGTACCATTGAAATTAAGCTGTAAGCCGCGAATCGGCTGATTGGCGATATTCACACCCGTTGCATTGATTTGTAATTGGCTGGGTGAACGTGCCAAATTGACCAACTGCCCTTTGATGGTCGCATCGAGTATCACAAAATTCGGTAATGACAGGTTACGAGCCACCAAGTCGACATAGATATTCGGCATCACCTGCTGATTATTTTGCGTTAAGACCAATCCACCCCGCACGATGCCACGAAGTTGTGGAATCAGTTGATTTAAGGTACTGATATCGACACTGGTGACCAATTGGTTTTGGTTACCATTGGCAGTGATGCGGTTGTTACCCCATTGGATGATTAGATTATCGGCTTGGAGCTGCTCGACCATTTGGCGTAGCTGCGATACTTTCTGCGATTGTCCGGCCGCTTGCAAGGTGTTTTTGAGTGCGGTTAAGTCTTTTGGCAGATTGAGTCTTGCAGTAAGCTGACCACGCGCGGTTAGCGGTTGGTTTTTGAGGGTGCCGCTTAAATCCATATTGGCGATATGAATGTATTGTCCACTATCACGCCAGTAACCATCGGTATTAATCGTACCGCTAATTCGACTTGGTAGACTCGGTACAAAGTAGCTGGCATCAAAATGACGCATGGACGCGGTCAAGTTCCAACCAATGCCATTGGTGAGGTCAACTTTACCTTTGGCATCAATGCCACCGGTTTGACCATTACTCACAAATTGATGGCTAAATTGGTTGATTTGAAGTTGTTTTGGTGTACCGGCAATATCAAATTTAAACTGGCCACTTGGCAGATTGGGCGCATTTAATGAACCGTTAAATTTGGCTGCGATAAAACTTAATTTGTTGGCAACCAAGTCCACGGTGGCTGAGCCTGCACCTTTGACCAGTAAGTGTTTTTTACTGTTATTATTACCGAGTAAATCGCCCGTCATATCGATTTGGCTGATACGCACGTTATGACGATTTAGCACAACCCCGCGTGTTTGACGGACTTTTTGCAAGGTGCCATCGGCTTTGATATGGCCTTTTAAATTATTAAGCGGAACACTGGCCAAGACATCATGCGCGTTAAAGCGATTGGTGGTTGCATCGATTTGCCAGGTCAATGGGCGTCTGCCAGTTGCCAATAAAATCGCGCCTTTACCATCTAAGTCACCCGCCACGCCTTTATAGCGTAAGCGATTGAGAGCAATATTTTGGCCGATTTTGCGCAGATTGAATTGGTAATCACCGCGTGGCGCTATGTTAAGCTTGATAATATTGGCTTTACCATTGACACTAAGCTGTGCGGGCTGGGTACGGCCTTTACTGGTACCTGCACCTTGGTAGTCAATCACCGCACTACCATTTGGGCTATTTATCTCGCCCACATTGGGGACGTTATGACGAATCAGATGCTGCCAGTTGGTAACGATATGGTAAGGTTTGGGTGTGGTGTTATTAGGCGCTTTGGGTCGGGTAATCAGCGCATTGATGAGTTCGCCATCTTTTTGTAGCAAATTGGCTTTGATGGTCATCGGCTCAGTCGCGGTCGCTGCGTCAAACACCACGGCTAATTTACCCGTTAAGGTTTCTGGTAAATAAGGGGCAATATCTTGAGAGACAAGATTACGAACTTTAAAGCCTTGTCCGGTGTTCATCAGTGCAATGTGGGTACGATTTTGCCAATCAATCACACCTTGGCTGACCAATGTACCTTCTGGCAAGGTTGCAGTTAAGTGCTCAATTTCAAGCTTTTTGGTATTGGTCGTAGCGCGGCCTTGATAATGACCATCTGGAATCCCTTTGGCGGTCAAATCAGTATTCAGGCGCAACTCGATATTATTGGTAACACCCGAGGCGGTTAAGATACCATTTTTGAGGTGAATATTTTGGTCAGTGGCATACGGTAGTTGTACATCTTTCCATTCAAGCTTACCACGGAATGGGGCATTTTTTTGCATCGGCTGTGCGGTAATATGACCGACAACCGCAGATTTGTTATATAGGCTGTTAATATCAGCCGTTAAAAACTTCAAGCTACCCGTCACATGGGTGTCAAGGGCATCAAAATACACTTTGGTTAGCGGATTAATCACCACACGTGCGGTCGCATCAAGCGGATAATCGCCCTGTAAATCAATCTCACCCTTGACGTTTTGTACCGTTAACAGGTCGTTATAACCGAGCTTACCATCTTTTACGTTGATTTTGCTGCCTTGCCAGCTAAAACCGGTCACTTCGGCTTGCTTAAAGTCAATCGGGTCTTTTGTCACCTGCTGATAACGCACCAAGTTTGCCGTAGCATGGTCAAGAATCAAGTTAACCGGCAACGCAATACGCTTATAGGCAAAGGGTTTATTATTCGGTGGCTGCTTATACGTGATAGTCATGTTGCCAATGGTCGCTTCACGCAAGTGTACTTCTTTGGCCAAGATGGCTCGCCAGCCGATTTTGACATACGCTTTATCAACGCTGATTTCAACGTAATTGGTCGGTGGCTTTGAGGGGATGTTTAGGTCATAAATCCATAGACCGTCACGTAAGTTACCCTCACCATACTTTAGGCTGATGCCTGTCTGTTGCACGATGGCTTTTACCAATAGATTGGTGCCCCACGGCGTGCCGACCGCATAGTAAATCGCTAACAGTATCGCCAACAATAACGAAACCACCAACAAGGCTAATTTGCCAACAAATGACACGGGATACCAACGGCGCAGCCAACGCGCATCACGCTCGGCTGGGTCCAAGTCATCGCTAATGGCCGTATCGTCCGCTTTGACAGTTGGTGCTACATCAGATGGTTGGGTCGATGTGTCATTATCTGCTGACGAACGCTTAGTCGGTTGACTCGGCTCGTTGTCTTGATTTGGCGCATCGGGTTGGTTATCGCTCATGAACAGTACACTTGTGGTGGTAACAATCGATTAAAACAGGCTTACGAAACGTCATAAAGTTTGACATACTAGCAAACTTTTCGGCAAAAATCGCGATTCTTGCCAAAGCGTTTGGTTACATTTTTTTGCTATTTAAAACGATATAATGATTTTATCTATAATTAGTTACGAGGTAATTGACCGGCTGACGTTATATCTTGTAAGTTTATATCTTATAATGGTGAGCCGATAAAGAAGTGAACACGAATCGGGTCGCCATCATCCGATAGACCGGATGCCACATCAAGTCGCACCGTCCCAATCGGTGACGCCCAACGTACGCCTGCACCGATGCCAACCTTGGTCGAGTTGTCATATTCACCGGATAAGTCATACGCATTACCAAAATCGGTAAATAGCGCCGCGCGTAAGCCTTCTCGAAACTCATAGTTGTATTCCAATGAACCCACCGCTAACGCTTCGCCACCCATTAAGAATTTTTGATCACCGAACGTCGGCCCTAAGGTATCGGTATTGTAGCCACGGATACTTTGGTCACCGCCAGCGCTAAAGCGTAATCGGTAAGGTACATTGAAAAAATCCTCACTATAGATGTAACCCAAGTCAGCACGGCCTAGCACTTGGTGTTTTTTATCCTCACCAAAGCTATACAGGCCTGTGACGCCAGCGCGTAAAATCGCCATATTAGTATTACTCAGCGAGCCATCCGCCACACCGACTTCTGCTGAATAGCGCTGGCTATAGCCATAGGTTGGGGTCAATACGTTATCTGCCACGGTTTTATTAAGCGCATAGCCGAATAGTAAAGACTGTTGGCGGTACCCTGACGCATAGTTATTAAATGGGTATGGTAGGCTCTCGGTATCATATCGGCCTTCATCCAATGCCAGTTGGTCATTGCGATAGCGCATTGAATAAGTACGGTTCCAGCCGCTCTCACGGTAGATATTGCGTGCAATATTGGCATAGATACTGTCGGTTTCAAATGAGTTAACGATGTCATCAGTATTGCGATGCTGATAGCCAATCCCTGCGGTTAATTTATCATTCAGTGGGTGCTTATAAGGTAAGCTTGCGTTGACTTCAAGACTTTGGTTGACTTTAGATAGCGCCACATTCACGCCCGCTTGTAAGCCATTACGATTGACCAAGTTGTTATTTAGTTGACCCGTCAGACGAAAACCCACATCGGTTTCATAACCCAGACCGACTTGCGCTTCTCGCGGCTTGGTCGCATCGAGTACAACATAGGTTGGCAAGGCTTTTTGTTCATATACTTGCTGCGGTGTGAGTTTTGGAATCACGTCACGTTTCTGCGCTTGGGCCAACATACGCGCGTCTTCGTTTTCTCGGTTATCAATCTTCTTGGCCACGGCACTCACGGCATTGGCTACGATAACCAATGGATTTTTGCTGTTATTTTTGGTTTCAGGGGCAAGCTCTAAGTCTTCTGGCGCATCTAGCAAGCTTTCTGCTTTGTTTTTCACGGCGTTTAGACGTTCGCGGGTACTGTCGTCAACACCAAACTCTAATGGCGCAATCGCAGCAGGGTCTTGCACTGGATTGTTAGTCGTGGTTTGCGTAACCGTTGGCTGAGTATTGATATCGGTCGTTGAGATGGTTGGCACAGTGGTGTCGTTCGTCGTGGTACTGGCAGGGGTATCAATGCGGGTATCGGTAGCCGTGTTACTCAGTTGTTCGGTGGTAGGATTAGCCGCATTGGTTGGCGCTGCGGTACTCATAAAGTTAACGCCATCATCGGTCGCCGCAGCAGGTTTAATCACATCGACATCGACCCCGTTAAAGTAGCGCGTTGCTGATAGATTGTTGGCAAATTCTGTGACAAACGGTTGATAGTAAGGGTCACCATTTTTGTAAGTCATTAACTGCTGTAATAATGCAGGTTTAATCGGTAGTTTATTGGGGTCATCGGTCAGTTTGCCGTCTTTATCGATGCTGTAGACTTTGACATCGCCAAATTGATAACGTGATTGGGTGTCGTATACCAAATCCACATCAGCCGTGTTATCCGGTAAAATAATATCGGCTGAGCTGTTAAGCCAATTGGCATCAAAGAAACCATTGGTCTGTGCCACGCCCTCAATCATGGCCTTACTGGTCTTGTAGACACCATGGTTAAACACATCACCGACTTTTGGTGGAATCGCGTCCTCAATGGTCATGTAGGCTGGCAGTGCCGTATCGCCATCACCGCCTTCACCACGAATGTCAACAATACGGCTTTGCACAATCACTGGCTCACCGACTTTTACATTTACTTGAATATTATCACCACCCAAATGGGTAAAGCCAACTTCCGTATTGTAATACCCCACTGCTTGGGCTGCGTCCAAGGCGATTTGGCGCAAACGACTAATGCTAGGGACAAAGTCGCTTACCGACTCAACCGTCACCTGCTCTAACGCAGCTTTGATATTTTTGGCCGGTTGTTGTTTTTCATCCGCATTGGCAATGGTGACATCGATATAGTTAGCACCTTGTGCCCGGTTGAGTACCCGGTTGTACAAGCGCTTGAACACACTTGGCTGATCTGCGGTGACGGTAGACTGTTGCTGTGGCACCGCCTTACTTGCCGTTTGTTGCTGATACTCAGGTAAGTAGTCCTCGGGATTGATGGTCTCATTGACATCAATGTTTTCAGTTTGGTTCGCGGCATTTTGCTGTGCTGTCACTGGGTTATTGGCATCTACCGCGTTGCCTTGGGTGAGTTGTTCATTGACCTGTGCCTGTGCAACGGCTTGATTACTATTGATAGGCGCTATGGCAGACGAGGTCGGTGCTGCTGGTGGCAAATTGGCATCATTATCGACTTGAGCACTATACCCAACCGTCGGCTGATTTTGATTAAGCGTCGCTGCCGGTTGGTTAAAGTTGTCATAACCTTCGGTCAAGGTTTGGTTCTGAATTTGCTCAGTGATATGCTCTTGAATCGGGCGCTCAGGCAGTTGATATTGGTATGGCTCATTGGCCGCACTCGATGTCGTACCTGTTGTCATTTCGGGCGTGTTATTTGGTATAGCAGTAGCGTCTAATAAAGATGTGGTTTGATTATCAATATTTGTGGTTACTTCACCGCTACTTGTATTAGTCGTCGATGTGGTATTGGTGGCAGCCGTTGTTGAATTTAATGGTATAACTAGCGCGGTGTCATTGGTCGCTGCCCAAACTGGAAAGCTGGTAAAGGTAAGCCCCAACATCGCAAGGCGTAACGGTGTTAAGCGAAACTGATGGGTTATATTAGCTTGATTATCTGAAACTGGCGGATGTTGGGTGGTATTATTATTATAAATTAATGATTTCATGAAACTTTCCTTGGCCGAACGCAACGCCAATGGTTGACGATTGTATCGCGATTTTAGCATATTACTTTTTTTTGCCCAACATTTTCATAACTGTAACTTGAATTTTTGTTAAGATAGCCAAAATTTCATTGATTCAATAGGTTATGTGATGAGTAGTCAGTTTGCTTTGTTTAGGACGCGTCGTTTTACGCCGATGTTTATTACCCAGTTTTTGGGCGCATTTAATGACAATGTCTTTAAGCAAGGCCTGATTTTGGTATTGACCTTTATGGCAGCGACCAAACTTGGGATGGCGGTAAGTTTATTGAATAATTTAGCGGCGTTACTATTTGTTTTGCCGTTTTTTTTATTCTCCGCGTTGGCCGGTCAAATTGCGGATAAGTATGATAAAACCGTATTGACCCGCTATATCAAAACCCTTGAGATTGTCATTATGGTGATGGCGGCGTTTGGGTTTATCTTTGAAATTTATTGGTTGCTGTTTGTTGCGCTATTTTTGTTGGGTACGCATTCGACGTTTTTTGGCCCGATTAAATACGCGTATTTGCCACAAGCCATGCACAGCGATGAATTGGTTGGTGCCAATGGCCTATTTCAAATGGGCACCTCACTGGCGATTTTGACCGGTATGATTACCGCCGGGGTGTTGACCCAACAACAACATTTAATGTGGTGGTTATCGGGCTTTGTCTTAACTGTGGCGGTATTGGGCTATTTTGCTTGTCGCTTTATCCCATCCATGCCTGCACCTCAGCCGAATTTAGCCATCGATTGGAATATTGCACGTACCAGTTGGCGTACCGTGACTTATTTGTATAGCTTACCGATTATGTGGTTTACCATCATGGGTAATAGTTGGTTTTGGTTTTATGGCGCGACTTTCTTGACCCAAACGCCTGAGTTTGCCAAGACGATTTTACACGGGGATGAAAGCGTGGTGATTGCGCTACTGACGCTTTTCTCTGTCGGTACCGCTTTGGGCTCACTATTGTGTAAAACATTGACCAAAAACCAAGTGAGTTTAAAATTACTGCCATTTGGTATTGCAGGACTCACGCTATTTGCCGTTGATTTATACTTTGCGCTATCGGCTGTGGATTTGGGCGTGGTCGCCAATACCACCCATTTTGGGATTCGCGAGCTATTCCAATTTAACGGTATTTTGCGTGTGTTTATCGATTTGTTCTTATTGGGCTTTTTTGGTGGTATTTATATCGTGCCGCTGTATGCTTTTATGCAGGCGTATGCGCCAGAAAGTCACCGCGCGCGTGTCGTTGGTGCCAATAATATCTTTAATGCGCTATACATGGTCGGCTCGGCAGTTTTTGCGATTGTCTGCTTGGCCGTGATAAAAATGACGCTGCCGATGTTATTTGCCGTGGTTGGTGTGTTAAATGTATTGGTTGGCATTTGGGTGTTCACCAAACTCAAAAAACATAGTAAAGATGCGGTCATGGTCGAGCATTGACCTAAAAGGTTCGCCAACATGGCTTAAATAGACCAAAAAACCCACGCCAATCATGACGTGGGTTTTTTATACATTAGCGTTGGCAAACGCTATTTATTTCTTTAAAAAGCCTTGCTCAGTCAGCCATGCTTTGCCATCAGCCACATACGGTTGGCTGTAGTAACCCGCGAATTTTTGGCGATACGGTTTGATTTCGCGTTTTTCCGCAAATTCAAGCATGGTTTGCTCATAATCTGCTAGTTGCTGTGGCAAGGTTTCTGCTTGGTATTGGTTATCAAAATACACGGCTGGCTTTGGTAAACGCGGCTTCACACGCATATCAGCGCTTGGCTTACCAATACACAAACCGAATATCGGATAGGTATATTTTGGTAGATTCAGTAGATTAATCAAATCCTTGGCAATCAAGCGTAAGCCGCCAATCGGACAAGTCGCGTAACCCAAGCTTTCGGCAGCCACCGCAGCATTTTGTGCGGCCATCGCCGTATCAACACTGAGGGTAATAAAGGTATCTGGGTCGGTAAAGCCCTCAAAGCTACCCCCTTCCGCTTCACTCGCCAAGTACGAGCGATAGCCGTCCATCACAAATACCAAAAACACACTGCATTGACCAATCTGCGGATTGCGCGGTTGCAACTCCACAATCTGCTGACGTAGTGCTGAATCGGTGACATTAATAATGCTGTAATGTTGACCATTCATCCAACTTGGCGCTTGTTGCGCGGATTTGATAATCGCATCTAGCGCTTCAGTACTAACCGTTGCCGTTGGGTCAAAATCACGATACACACGGTGATTTTGTAATAATTCAATGGTTGAGTTCATTCTCTACTCCCTAAAAAATCCCAGTAAAAAATCATGCGCTGGCGCGTTGATTGGCATACAGCAATAGCGCCACGCCGACCATCAACACCACCGCAGAAAACGGTAACAATAACACCCAAATGTTACCCGTCGTTGATATCAATGCGGTTAATGGCCCAATCAACTGACCGAACGCAAAACTTGCGGTCATTAACGCGCTTAAATTATAGTTTGGATAATACGTCATTTGACTGGCAGCGACTTGTAGTCCCGCCATCGTGACCACCATAAACGTACCGCCGACCATCAAGGCCGACAATAATAACGCCGGTAATGACTGCCAAAATGCCGGTAACAGCGTGCCCACCGCCATAATCACTTGTGCCACTTGCCACACACGCAGTAAGGATAGCGAGCGATAGCGTTGTTGTAGCCACAATGACAGCGCGACCGACAAGGCGGCTGCCAATCCAAAAAAAGGCCAAATTAACAGGTAACTATTACCCGACAACCACTGCTTGGCAATCTGTGGCAAAAAAGTCGCGGGTAAAATATAGCCAAACCCGAACAGCCCATACGCCAATAATAAATTCATCAAACGCAGCTTTGGGACAGCGGGTGGCGCTTGGATTTGAGTAGAAGCACCACTTTGGTTAGGTTGGGTCGTTGCATTGACCGATGACGATGTTGATGTAGCCAAAATCACGCGGAACAACCACACCACTAACATCGTTGCGGCAAACGCAATCCCGCCCAAATACTGCCATAACTGGCTCGATAGCGACGCTGTCAAAACCGCACTTACCGACAGCGAATTGGTAGCTGTCGTATGCGCTTGATAAATAAAATAACTACATAGCAGACCGGTTAAGGTAATACCTAGACCCACACCTGTATAAATCAAGCCTGGACTGGCAACATGACGCGATTTTAGCCAAGGCACTGCCCAAGCACTAATCGACACCAATACCCACGCACTCGCCATACCCGCCAAAAACCGCAGTATGATTAATAACCCAAATGCGCTAATCGAGGCAAGCCAAGTCGTTACCGTCACCAAACCCAAGCCAAGCATGACAAACAGCGGATGACGCTTACTTTTGAGTAGTAGCAAAGCACCGACGAGATAGCCGATATAATTGCTACTGGATAACAAAGCCGTTTGTGCCAACGCGACTTTACCCTCTTGAATCATCAAGGGCAAAATCGGGGTAAACGCAAATCGTCCTATCCCCATCGCAACCGCTAAGGCAATCACCCCAAGTAAAAAACAAAATCCAATTTGTCTGGCGTCAGGGCGATTACCCATATGTAACACTCCGTGTTGCGCATTTCTAGTCAAGGTCGGCTAGCCATAATTAATTGAGCATCTAGCCTATCATATTCGCCAAAGTTTCTTTGACATTTTTAGAAGTCATTTCGCTTTGTTTAGCCGTTAACTGCGCTTGGGCTTGGGTTTTTAACGGTGCAATTAAGGTTTTCCAATTTGACAACCCTTGCAACAGACGTGATGCCAATAATGGATTGCGTTTATCCAGTACGGCAATCATATCCAAGAACTGAGTAAGCGCCGCATCCGTCCATAACTTGGTCGGTTGTGCCAATAACCCACTGACCACCGAACGTACACGGTTTGGCGTATTGATATCAAAATCACTATGCTGAGCTAACGCAAAAATCGCATCGACACTGGCATGTTGGTCGCTTGATTGTACGCTAAACCATAAATCCATCGCCAAATCATCATGACTAAAGCGTTGATAAAAATCAGCCAACAGCTCAGCTTTTTGCGCCAAATTATGCTGAATGGCTGCGCTCAAGCCGCCCAAACGCTCGGTCATACATTGGGCATTGTGATACTGCTCAACCGCCCAAGTTTCGGCCTCCTCAATGCCTGCTGTCAATGCCATATCAAGCACCACGTTACGCCATGCGCGTACGCCCATTGCTTCGGCGGTATCTTCATATACGCGAATCGGCAACTTAGCGTAGCTATCGCGCCAAAACTCGCGTAACCCATCCGCCACGGCTTGCTTGACACTATCGATACGTTGTTTAATCATAGCCGGGTCATAATCATGCTGCACCGCACTACCAAGCTCACGCTCGGCGGGCATATCGAGCAGACGGGCCGCAAGCATCGGGTCACTATCTGCCAATGCTGGCAAGGCGTGTTGTAACGCGCTCAGATAATCATCCATCGGCTGCGCTTGTAGCAAAATACGATTGACCAATAGCTGTGCAGCTTGCCAACGGTTAAAGCCATTGGTTTCATACTGCATCAAAAACGCCAAATCTTGGTTGCTATAATCGAAGTTTAACTGTACTGGCGCGGAAAAATCCCGTAACAGCGATACGACTGGCTGATAATCAACATTGTCAAAGCTAAAACTTTCGCTCATGGTATCAAGTAATAGCAAATCCTCAACTTTTAGCTCGCCTGTCACTTTATCAAATAACGCCATTTTTACCGGAATTGGCAATGCTTTTGGCGCTGGATAGCCTGTGACTTGACGCGTTTGTTGGCTGAGGTTAATCGTCAATCGCCCGCCATCTTGGCTAAAACTACCTGACAGCATTGGTGTACCGGGCTGGGTGTACCAGTCGATAAAGTTTTCAACACTGGTGCCCGACACGCTTAATGCCGATAGCAAGTCTTCAACGGTCACCGCTTGCCCATCATAACGACGGAAATATTCATCCGTACCTTGACGGAATTTTTCTTTACCCAAGGTATTGGCAATCATGCGCACGATTTCCGCGCCTTTTTCATATACCGTTGCGGTATAGAAGTTATTAATCTCGACAAAATGGTCTGGGCGCGGTGGATGCGCTAATGGACTAGCATCCTCAGGAAACTGCGCCGCGCGCAATGTTGCCACATCATCAATACGCTGTACTGCTGGCGAGTGTAGACTTTCTGAGAATGACTGGTCACGGAATACGGTAAAACCTTCTTTTAAACACAACTGGAACCAGTCACGGCAAGTAATACGGTTACCTGTCCAGTTATGGAAATACTCATGGGCAATCACGGCTTTGACATTAAAGTTACGGCGGTCGGTGGTGGTTTCAGGGTCAGACAACACACAGGCAGTATTAAAGATATTTAGGCCTTTATTTTCCATCGCGCCCATATTAAACACACTGGTCGCCACAATCATATAACGGTCTAAGTCATACGCACGGCCATAGTTTTCCTCATCCCACTTCATCGAATCTTTAAGCGCCTGCATACCGACATGGCATTGGTCAATATGTTCGCGTTTGGCATATACCTCAAGCAACACATCACGCCCCTCACTGGTGGTGTAACGGTCGCTTAATACGGCCAAGTCCGCAATCACACAAGCGAACAAATAACTCGGTTTTTTGGTTGGGTCTTCCCATACCGCGAAGTGACGATTATTGTCTAAATCGCCGGTTTCTAGCAAATTACCATTCGCCAATAACGTTGGGTATTTTTTATCCGCCTCAATACGCGTAGTAAAGCGTGATAGCACATCGGGACGGTCTGGATAAAAGGTAATTTTACGAAACCCTTGTGGCTCGCATTGGGTACAGAACATTTTGTCCGCCCCTTCCCCTGCTTGGTATAAACCTTCAAGACTGGTATTGGTTTGCGGCACGATGGTGACCACAGTGGTAATCTGACAAGTGTCTGGCGCGTTAACAATCGTTAGGCTTTCTTGGTCTAGTTGGTAGTCGCTTTCGCTTAAAGTTTTGCCGTTTAAGGTAATTGATTCAAGTTGTAATTCTCGTCCAAAGAGTACCAAATCGCCTGCCGTGTTTCTTGTCATGTCAAGATTGGCGGTGACGATTGCCTGCTTTTTATCAGCGCCATCAAACAACTCAATTTTTAAGTCAATGTGATTGACGCTAAAGACCGGCGGCGTGTAGTCTTTAAGGTAGATTTTTTGCGGTTGGCTTGGGTCGGGTGTTGGTGTATTAGCAGGCACATCGGGCATTTGGGTGTTTAATAATTGTGGGTGTTCGGTTTGGTTGGTCTGTGTGACGTCGGTCATTTTTTCTCTCAATATTTGATGAATTTTTTAAAAGTTTATAAAGCTTAATAAATAATAAATCTAAGAAAATTTTTACTTAAGTTCATGTATAGCATCAACTTTATGTTGTAACTTCAAAGTATTAACTAATTCTCTTTTAAATTTCTGAGTATCGATATCCAAGTTTATACCGAAATAATTTGCAAATTCCAAAACACATTTCTTAGATTGGTTACCGCTGAAAAGCATAGTAGCTATTATAAAATTATTCTCTAAAAAAACTTTTCGATCTATTAGAAATTTCTCAAAGTCCATTTGTATGAATTTAATATCATTTAAGTTTTGAGAAAGTCGTATTATAACTTTACTATCAACTGTGTTATGATTTTTATCTAGAATTTCAACAACCTCATCTAATGCTTTCAAAGCAATAGCTACTCTTGCTCTTAAGGATTTTATTAATTCTTGATTAAGTGTAGATAATGCAACTATTTTTCCTATTTCAATATTTGATGAAAATTCTATTTTATTGGTTAAATCTCCAAATTTATTTCTTTCATATCTTATACCTTTTAATGAAACCGTTATTTGCCCTTGTTTTATCCCGTTTGAAATAACCGTATTAAATTCGGGTGTATTGCCATTAAAAACTACTTCTAACTTTTCTAACCAATTGTTTAATTCACTTCGAATTAACTCTATTTTTGATTTTAATTCTAATTGATGACTAGCATATTCCAATAAAACGCCAAACTTTTTTTTTCGATTTCTTTCATTTCTTATCTGAGAAATTTGGTGTCTTATTTCTTCATCTTCACCAAAATACTTACTGCATTCATTACCAAGTAGTGCGTAATCTCCATTTATTTTCTGCACAATAAAGCCATTTTGATGTGGAGTGTTGCATTTTTTAGTCTTATTTTCGTTTAGAAAACTGCACCTTACTTCATCAAATTTTGGTAAAGAATATTCTTGAATTATGTGTACTACATCATTTCTTTTAAAAGGACTATCTTCATCAACTTTAAATTTCAAAACTTCATTTTTACTCTTTAAAATATCAGTATTTTTTACCATTTAGTACCCCTTGTTGATAGTCGAATAAAATTTTTTAAATAATTATTGCAACACAAATTCCCTTAAACTCACCACTTTATCGCGCACTTTTGCCGCTTCCTCAAACTTCAAATCACGCGACAAGGCTTTCA
>CALJUC010000209.1 GCA_937975585.1 uncultured Moraxella sp.
TATGGCAAGCGATTCATGGCGCCTTGTTTAATCGCACGGTTAATTTGACAACCGATGAAAAAAGCGAGGGTGAAGTCCTACTACCTGACACCATTCAGGCGGAAAAACTCACCAATAGCCAACGCAAGTCTTTTGCCAAAAAACACTTTTTAAGCCCGCCACGTCTTCGCGAATGGCAACAAACCCATAGTCAACTATCACAAATGGTGGATAGTCTTAAACTGACCATTAACCAAGAACCGGCCAATTTTGCGCATATCCATCGTGCGTTATTAACCGGCTTGTTGTCGTTTATCGCGCAGAAAGTCAATGACTTAGACAGCCAAGGCAAAGTCATCAAAGCCAAACGTGGTGAGTATGTGGTCGCGCGTCAGCATAAGGCCAAGATTTTCCCGGCCAGTACCTTGTTTAAGCAAAATCCCCCGTGGCTAATGGCGTTTGAGATTGTTGAGACTTCGCAAGTATTTATGCGTACCCTTGCCAAAATCGAGCCGGACTGGATTTTGGCGGCGGCTGGTGATTTGCTCAAATACCACTATTTTGAACCGCATTGGACGGTCAAGACGGGTCATGTCAAGGCATACGCGCAGATTAGCTTGTTTGGTCTGATTGTCGTGCATAAGCAACTGGTCAACTATGAAAAAGTCAATTTGGCCGAATCACATGATATCTTCTTGCGCGATGCATTGGTATTGGGCAACCTCAATGCCCCAAGCACGGGTGATGGCAAAAAAGGCCGTTTGCCGCCATTTTTGCAGCATAACTTGGATAAAGTTGCTGATGTTTCTTTGATTGAAGATAAACTGCGCCGCCGCGACTTACTGGTCGATGAGGAAAACCTGTACCAGTTCTATGCCAAACGCGTGCCCGAGCATATCGCTAGTCGAAAGGCATTTGAGGACTGGCGCAAAGAAGTGGAGAAAAAAGACCCACAGTTTTTATTTTTCCGTGATGAAGACGTGTTGAATGAAACTGCGCCTGCGACACAAGCCTTCCCAGAAACGTGGCAACTGGGCAATCTCAAACTGCCGCTGACGTATACATTTGACCCGACCAGTGATGATGATGGCGTGACTATCAAAGTGCCATTGGTCGCCTTGCCGCAGTTGGACGCGATTGAGGTATTGTGGGGGATTGCCGGATGGCGTTATGAGTTGGTGTTGCAACTCCTCAAAACCTTGCCAAAAGACATTCGCCGCCAAATCGTACCGATACCCGATACCGCCAAAGCGATTTTTGATAGCCTTGAGCAAAACCACCAAGCCGGACTATTGCGTCAATTGAGTGCTGCCTTAGCCAAGCGTGGTGTGTTGGGCGCGAATGGTGCTAAGGTTGAGCCAAAAGACTTTAACCCAAGTGAGGTCGAACGTTATTTGCAGCCCCAAATTGCCTTGGTCGATGATAAAAATCGCCTGATTGAAAAAGGCCGCGATATTGATGCGCTGAAATTACGCCACCAAACTACCACGCGTAAAGCCGTGGCCAGTGGTAAAGGTATGCACACAGCTTTTCCAGAGCACTTCAACTTTATCCAAAATCGCCATAGCGCGGGCGTGTTGATTCGTCAGTTTTCGGCCTTAGTCGCAGACAAAGAACAAGATGCCAATGACAAAAATGCGGTATCGATTCAGCAATTTACCGATGTACAAGCCGCACTGAATGCGCATCGTCAGGGATTGTTAGCACTTATCAGCAATGAGTTGGGCGCTAATGCCAAGCAGTTGACGTCACAAATTGATAAGAACTTCAAACTTGCGTTTGCGCCATTGGGTGAGTTAGACAAGCTTAAGGCCTTGTTGGTTCATGCGACCTTGGATGCGACGTTTGAGAAATTTGTCCCTGACTTTGACCATGAGCAGTTTGCCGCTGGTATCCATGACAAAGAGTTGCAAATTGCATTGAGTCAGTTACCATTAACGCTTGATGAGTTTAACCAAGCCAAAGACACGGTATTGGCGAATTTTTTAAGTGTTGGTCAAACGGTATTGGCACAGCTAAAAGCCGTGTATGAGCAGTGGCAACAAATCCGTGGTCGTTTATTAATGCTTGATCGTGATATTTTTGAAGAAAGTATCGAGGATATCGAAGACCAACTTGATGACTTACAGCTATCGGACTTTGTGTATCGCATGAGTTATCAGGACTGGCAACAGTATCCGCGCTACTTGCAAGCATTATTGATTCGGATGGATCGACTTGAGCATAATTTGGATGCGGATTTGGACGCGGTATATGCGCTCGATAAACACATGGAACGGTTATCGACACGCGGGGGCGACGAAAAAATCTTGCCGTACCGTTGGCTAGTGGAAGAGTATCGCATTCAGCTATTTGCCCAACCAATGAAAACGCGAATGCCGGTATCGGAAAAACGCCTTGAGAAGTTATGGGATGAGTTAAATGCTTAAAGTGGTTGACTCATGTCATTAACAATAGTGGGCACAGGGATGAGTAACTGGCTAAACGACAGTTTGCTCGGCCTAGCCAATTTACTCACATCAAGCTTTACCGCGATTACCGGTGTCGGCGGTGGTATGATGCTGATCGCCATTATGCCGATGTTGATGCCTGCCGTTGCCGTTGTACCTGTGCATGCCGTGACCCAACTTGTTGGCAACGCCAGTCGTGCTTGGTTTGGGCGCAAAGATATCGTGTGGCAACCGATCAGAACTTTTCTCATCGGTTCGATAGTTGGGATGCTGATATTTGGTACACTGATTCGTTTTATCACCCTAGATTTGATTCCATTATTTATCGCGATTTATATCTTACTTTTACAATGGTCAAAGCCGTTTAACCGAATGATTAAACGTTTTGAAAGTTACTTTATAGTTGGTTTATTGCAGACAGGGCTAGGGGTATTTGTCGGCACACCGGGCCCACTCAATATCGCGGTACTCAACAATCACTATGACGATAGCAATCTTGTGGTGACGACCGGTGCCCTGATGATGACCATCGTGCATACGGCCAAGATTGTGGTATATCTTTCGATGGGGTTTGCATTTTTGCCATATTGGCGCTTGATAGTGTTTATGATGGTAATGGCGATCATCGGTTCATGGCTTGGAACCAAGCTGCGTTATAAGATTTCACCAATCGTGTTAAAAAAGATGCTACCGTATCTGCTGACGATTTTAGCGGCTAAGCTGATTATAGATACCGGTTTAACGTATTTGCGCTAAATGACGATAAATTATCACACAGTTTTGGCATCACATTGCGCGCCTAGAAGCCGCTAGCCAAATTTTAGACACTAAAAAACCGCTTATCAATATGATAGCGGTTTCATAAATGGTGCCCGGGGCCGGACTTGAACCGGCACGCTATTACTAGCGAGGGATTTTAAATCCCTTGTGTCTACCAATTTCACCACCCGGGCAGGGTAG
>CALJUC010000210.1 GCA_937975585.1 uncultured Moraxella sp.
TGCTCTTCCGATCTTCAGAGTGCAGCCGATGCTGTCGCAGCATACAAACAGGCGCTTAAAGACGGCAAGCCTATATTTCTTGATTTTTCTTCACCTTACGCGGTAAATTGCTAATCTTTGACGCAACATAAGCGAATTTCAATCAAAATACGCCTAAAGTATAGAACGAATCGCGCCATTTTGGTTGACTTATCGGCTTTAAATTGAAAAAGCGTCTTGCTTTAGTGTATAGTTGTACACTCAAAACAATGAATACCGAATTGTTACCCCAATTACCACCCAAATATAAAAGGAATCGCCATGTTATTGACCGGCAAACGCTACGTTGTCACAGGTATCGCTAGTAAATTGTCTATTGCTTGGGGCATTGCCGAAGCGTTACACCGCGAAGGCGCAAGCTTAATCTTAACCTATCCAAACGAAAAAATGAAAAAGCGTGTCGACATGGCCGCTGAAACCTTCGGCGCTGAGTTGGTATTAGCATGTGATGTGGGTTCAGATGATGAAATCCAAGCGTGTTTTGAGCAAGTGGCTGCACATTGGCCAGACGGTATCGATGGTGTGGTACACGCGATTGGTTTTGCCCCGGCTGACCAGTTGGACGGTGACTTCACCAATGTGACCACGCGTGAAGGTTTTGCGATTGCTCATGACATCAGCGCTTACAGCTTTGTGGCATTAGCAAAAGCAAGCCGTGAGTTATTGGCAAAGCGTCAAGGTTCTTTATTGACCTTGACCTATGAAGGCAGTATCCATGTATTGCCAAACTACAACGTGATGGGTCTCGCCAAAGCCAGCCTTGAAGCAAGCGTGCGCTACTTGGCAAGCTCAATGGGTGAAGATGGTATTCGTGTGAATGCGGTATCAGCAGGCCCAATCCGTACATTGGCGGCAAGCGGCATCAAGTCATTCCGCCGTATGCTAGATACCAATGCCAAAATGGCACCGCTACAACGCAATGTGAGCATCGAAGAAGTTGGTAACGCGGCGATGTTCTTGCTATCTCCGTGGGCATCAGGTATTACTGGTGAGATTTTATTCGTGGATGCCGGTTTTAATACCGTTGCACTGAGCGAAAAAGTCATGATTGATGCAACGGCTGACTAATTAAACGTTGCAATTTAAATAAAAAGGTTGTTCGTTGTATGAGGAACAGCCTTTTTTATTGTTTGATGAATAAGTTATTTTGCTTATTAAAATAGCCAAATGGATAAGGATATTTGCAAGTACATTAATTTAAGCATACAATTTTTGCCGAACAAGGCTATAACAATCGGCGATAGGGCGAGCAAAATGATTAATAAGTTACCTAAATGGATTTTGTATGGTGGCTGTATTTTGGCATTTACCGCAGGCTGTGTGAATAGTACCGCCTTGGTTGGCTTTACCCATTTATCAGCTTCCCATGTCACCGGCAATGTCACGTTATTTGCGTCTGCGTTTGCCGAGGGCAATTATCAGCAAATGGCATTGGTGTGCTTGGTCTTATTGTCGTTTTTATTTGGCGCGGTGATAAGTGGCTTTGTGGTTGGGAGTACCGCACTGCGTGCAGGACGGCGCTATGGGATAGCCCTGATGATTGAGGCGTCATTATTGCTCATTAGCCTGATATTGTTTTCGGTGCAATCAATATGGGGGCAAGTATTTGCCGCAATGGCTTGTGGTCTACAAAACTCGATGGTCGCGACTTATAGTGGTGCGGTCATTCGTACCACTCATCTAACAGGTCTAACCTCTGATATGGGTTCAGCGATTGGTAACTGGTTAGCAGGGCGTGAGATTAATAAAAAGACCTTTGTGTTACAGGGTATGATTTGGTACAGCTTTTGCGGGGGCGGTGTGGTTGGCGCCTTTGGTTATTTACACTGGGGCTATATGACCTTGGTGCTACCAATGTGCATCGTGATTACACTAGGGTTGCTCTATCACTATAAAATTCGCTTAACCGCCATTAGCTGATTTATAATTACCTCTAAATTAGCCAAGACCAAAGATAAAAAAACCGCTACGAAATTTCTCCTAGCGGTTTTTTTTGCAGATTTTTTTACAGACAAAAAATCTGTGCTTATAGCGGTTTATTGACTTCTTCCATCATATCCAGTAATGAATCATCAGTATTGGCTTGTTTGTCCTGGGGTAGATGAGATTGGTTAATGTCCGTTGGCTTAATACCGTCCATTGCCGCATGGGCTTCGCTGCTTTGGGCATTATTGAGTTTGGTTTGATTGCGTGGTTGGGTTGGGCAGTTATCGGTCATTATGCAACTCCTTGCCTTGTTTGTTATTATTGATTATTCACAAGCATACAAGGATTGATGACGCTGAACAAGGCTTGGCTACACAACATTGTATAACGTAATAAACGGCTACTAATCGGTTGCGAACGGTAACAATTAGTCAAATTTGCAGTGTCTGCGCGTATTACAAATCATTCGTCAAATCTGCCAACATTTGGTCAAAAATATCGTCATGAGCCGAATTGGCATGAGTGGCATTGCCCATATTGTTGACGGTATCATCTGATGACCTTGCTGGCGTGGCGCTTGCTACTACGCTTGGTACAGTACTTGGCGCAGTTGACGTAATGGTCGGCTGCGCTACAGGTGGTAAGGTAATAGGGCTCGCGGTAGCTTGACTGGCAGTATCAAATTGAGGCTGTGGCAGTCGCTGCTTAAGTTGTTGCCTAGCGTCACGTTGACGTTGACGACTGGCCTCGATTTCGGTTTGATAATCAATAGAGTGTGTTCGCCACCATGTTTCAAATTGGTCAACATTACGCCCGACGATACTCGCTGGTAAGTCAATCGTGGCAATTTGGGAGATAAGCAGCAAATCATTTGGGTTTAATTGCTGGCCACTGGCCACAAAGATTTGCTCACGACTACCGGTATAAGGTTTTTTGCGTGCCAATGATTGACCGTTAAAGTCAAGACGTGGCAACTGCCAAAGTTTGCCATTTTGGTAAATCACCGTGTATCGGTCAATCGGTTGTTTAAAGATGGCATCAATCGGGTGGTACATAAGGATAGATAACTCACAAGGCAGCAGTATAAAAATCTATTTAAGTTAGTATATCAAATATTGGTAAAATTTTTACCTTATCAATTTACTGGTGGGTATGTATTTACGTCAAAAATCACGTCACAGGATGACGTGTTATTGCGTTAATGCTTGGCAAAACAGCGAGTGAGTGACACCACCTGTCAGTTGAAGGTGCTATAATCACCGATAATCGTTTTGCACCTAAATGCCTAATTGACCTTATTAAATTTTCCCAATTGACTATTTTTAAAAGACCATAACGCGCGATGCTACATATTATTCAAAGTAATAAAATCGAAACCTTATTTGATGAACTGTTGACCGTGTATCAAAATCCGGCGGAAAATCAGTCGGTGTTTGAACCGTTTAATGTGATTGTGCCATCAAAGGTCATGGGTGAGTGGCTAAAAAAGCAAGTCGCAGATAGCGCCGGTATTAGCACCTTGGTCACCACGGAGTTTTGGGGACGGTATTTTTGGGGATTGATGCAGCGGGTGCTGCGGATTTATAAGCGTTATCGCGATGATGTGCTTGATGTGCCCGATGTTGCCATGCTGTCAAAAAGCATTATGCAATGGCAGATTTTTGGTCTACTGATGGCCTATCGTGACAGTATTGCAAGCGATGAAAATCACCCGTTACAGCCATTTATCGAGCCGCTATTGGCCGAGCTAGTGGCAGGGAAAGATGAAAACGATACCCGGCTTGATAGTACGTTAGACCCTGTTAGCCCGTGGCATAATCAGTCATTACTCGCGAGTAGCCAAGTTGCCGATACGGCCAGTGACCAAAGCTTAGAGCAGCGATTTTGGCAGCTTGCCAATGATATGGCAAGTATGTTAAACCGCTATATGACTTACCGCCCACAGTGGCTTGATGCGTGGGGCAACAATCAGCCTATCGCCATTGCTGAGATGATTGCCGAAAAAGATGCCTTGCACAATCGCTTACACGGGCGTATGGGTTCTGACGCATTGACTACGCCGGATTGGTTGATTGAGCATTATACCCAGTTAGAAGCGGCGCAGCGTTATCTATGGTATACCTTGTTTGATGGGGATTATCGTTATCGTGAAACGTTGCAGCGCCAGTTTTGGCAAGCGTTTAATGATAACGATAGCCAAATAGCCAGTCGTTGCCGCCGTCAATTGCCTAAGCAGTTGATTTTGTTTACTGTACAACAGTTACCACCTAGTGAGTTGTTGGATTTACAGCGGATGGGTGAGTTGACAGCCGTTACCTTGTTGCATTTTAACCCCTCTGAGCAGTTTTGGGCGGATATCGTTGATAAAAACTGGCTGATTGAGCAGCAATTTGCCAACCCTGACAGTATTTATCTTAAAGACTATGGTCACACCTTATTGTCACGCTTTGGCAAGCAGTCGCGTGAGGTCTTTGCCATGCTGGCCAATCTATCGGGTAATGCCTATCAAACGGTGCTATGGGAAGATAAGTTCGTCAATGACGATAGGCCGGTGAGTCTACTGGCGAACTTGCAACAAGATATGCTCACGCTTGAAGAAGCCAATACCACCACCAAAATTCAAGATATGCTGACCTTGACCTCGCAAGCGAGTAATGAGGCTATCCCATCGCCACGTGAGCAACTGATGGCGCTGCAAAATGCCGGATTTAGCAATAATGCAGCCTTGATGACACTCATCAATAAGCTAGAAGCTGAGCAACAACGCCATCAGCGTGAACGCCGTTTGTGGCAAACCAGTCAGTTATTAGATAGCAGCTTGTCTATCCAAGTGTGTCATAGTCTAGTGCGCCAGTTAGAAGTGCTGCGTACCATGTTGGTCGGTTGGCTCAATTATAGTGATTGTCCAGATCAAATCCCCGAGTCCGAGTTTGAACGCCGTGCATTAAGTGATGTGTTGGTGCTATTGCCCGATATCGAAGCACAGCAAAATATCATTGAGGCGATCTTCCCCAAAGGCGTGGGTGCAGATGGGTATCACTTGCCTGCCAAGGTAACGGGTGTGGTCGCCAAAGACATCAATCAGCTATGGCAAGCGATTACCGGGTATTACCGTCTGCTCAATCGGGCGGGCGCGCGCTTTTCACGCACCGAAGTATTTGATTGGCTGTTCTTGCCGCCTTTGTATGAAAGCTTTGGTTTAAGTTTGGAGCAAATGAGCCGCGCTTGTGATTTACTAAGTGAGGCTGGGTTTGTGCGTGGTTTTGATGAGGCACACCTTCAGCAAAGCTTGCACCGTGAAGATGACGATTACCGTTATAGCTTTGCCTATGCGCTCGAGCGATTGGTCGCAGGCGTGTTGATGCCGCACGCTAGCGCGGTTAAGTTTGGTGAGTTGGTCAACCAATATGGCGAAATCGAGTATATCAAACCATTAAGCCAAGTTACCTTGGCAGATGCGCCTTTGGTCGCGGTACTGTGCGATATTTACCAAACCTTGGATAGCAAACGTCATCTCGGCAAACAAAGCGCCACGGTGGCTGACTGGCTGTTAGAAATCGAAGATTTAATTCAGACCAAGTTTGCGGTTTTTAACCAAACCAATGCTTGGCTTGCAATTTTTGCCGCACAAAATGAGCTAAAAAACCATCTTGCAGCCAATCATAAAAAACCAACCCAAGCGCAAACAGCCTATAGTGATAGGCCTAATGTGCAAACGGATGCCTTACCGCTAAAGCTGAATTTTATCCTTGAAAGTATTGCCGACCAATTGGTGAGTCAGCAAGTGAGTGCGGAGCCATCGGGTGTGATTACGTTTGCGCGGATTGGTGCGGTGCGTAATTTACCTTACAAACTGGTTGTTCTATTAAACCTCAATCTTTCGGACTTTCCAAGCCGCGAGCAACATAACCGCTATAACCTGATGCAAGCTGGGCTACCCGTACGTGGGGATAGGTTCCGCGAGGATGATGATTTGGGCGCGTTTTTGGATGCGTTACTGTGCGCCAAACAAGGCTGTTGGTTGTTTTATAATGGTAAAAGTACCACAGATACCCACGAGCATTTACCGGCAAGTCCTGTGCAAGAGCTATTAAGCTTTTTGCAAACCGAGGTACAGTGGCAAGACAGCCTTGAGAGGGTTGATGCTGATAGTCAACCGAATATAGTAACGCCACAAAACGGCGCTGCGCTCACCTTTGGTCAACAGGTTGAACAATACTTGGTGACCCATCATCCGGCTTTGCCATTTGATAAGGGTTATTTTGAATTACAAACGCAGGACAACAGTGACAGTAATGCTGCTGATACGGTGGATGTCGCTGACTATCGCACCCAATTACAACTGGCCAAAAGCCAACTTTACCCGCCCGCCAGAATTTGGCACAGCTTGTATCAACAGCTTGAGCATCGTGAGCATAACGACCAACTGCCGACCCAAATGATTAGTATTTGGAAAAAAGCACAGTTAATGCACTGGCGTGACGCTTGGATCCAGGCAAAGACAGCATTAAGCGCCAAGTTATTCATTGAAGTCAATCAACAGATGACACTGGCGAATCTGGCAGGCGAGCAACGCCATATTAAGCTAGAAAGCGTGATTCGCGGCATGCAAGACCCCGCCAAGACGTTTATCAAAGCGCAGCAATTATTTATCGCAAATACTCAAGTGGCAGAATTGCCGCTGGAACCCCTACAACTCGACGGGTTAACGCGCTATCAGCTTAATCAGTTATTGATTGACTCGCAACTCGATGCCTCAACGTATATCGCAAATGCAGTCGATATCAGCCCTACGGTGCGATATACCGAAGTACTGCCTGCGGGCGTGAACCGTTATCAAAGCTTGGCCGAACAACAACGCAGCACGCGCTTTGGTCTAGTCAAATTTATCCAAGACCTGGTGGCATTGGCTGATTCTGCGACTGACAAAGCTGACGCCCAATCGCAAAATTCGCCAGATACCAATATTATGCGTGCTGATATTTTGCCACTGGCGCAAGCGCTTGACCGCCAATTTGGTGAAATAGCGGTCAATGCATTGTCCGCAATCGCGGCACAGGACGATGCGTCTGAGTTCATAGATAATGCCTTTGCAAGATTGGGTCAATTGCTCACAATTTGCCAAGAGCAGCATCTTGCCGTCAGTATACCGCTGTTAGACACGATAACCCAGCTTGCAACAGAGAAAGTTCAAAATATCGTCATCACAGCAACCTTACCAACACCATTGAATAGCCCATATTGGCTACAGTATTTGCCACAATCGGGCAAAGAGAAATATCACCTACAGTGTTGGCTTAATCATCTATGTTGGCAAGTGGCTCGACGTACCACACCTGAGCAAGTGGCAGCGCGTGAGGGTTTTTCACTATGGCGTTATCGTGATGTGACCTTGTATGTACCACCGCTGGCGTGGCAACAAGCGTATCAGTATTTGCAAGATTGGTTCGGTGTTTGGCAATTAGCGGAACATCGTGTCATGGTGTTACCGCCCAATATGAGCCTATCTTATTTACAGCAGCAAGCGGCTGTTTTGGCAGAAGGCGGTGAGTCACTAACGTTTAAACAGTTAAACATGAAAACTTGGACAGATAAAGGTTGGGATCAAGACCCACAACCCCACCAGTATGATCACGCCAATTGGCAGTTATTACTTGGTGAATATAAACCCAGTGTGATTTGGCCGTTTTTAACGAGTTTAGTGCCGCTATTGTACCAGCCGCTCTATGAGGGTTTGGTGGATGTCTATGCAGAACTCGTGACAGTAAAGCCAAAAAAAGTAGCGTCTAAGATAAAACTAGATACACCAGCCAAAGCGAAGACAACCGCCAAAAAACCACGAAAAACTAGCAAAACCACGGATAGTTAGTGTTTTAATTTTTGTTTACGTTGCCCCAATTTACCAAGTTTGATAATTGATTAATGAGCCATTCCATGTCGACCCAAGATGTACCTGCTAATCATAACGATACGGACGATAACTTACCGCCTGCGATTCGCTTGCCCTTATCTGGGCGGCATCTGATTGAGGCGTCAGCCGGTACCGGTAAGACATGGACGTTGACGGGCGTGGTGCTACGTCTGATTGTCGAAGCGGGTTATCCGTGCGATAAAATCATTGCGACGACTTTTACCCGTAGTGCCGCCGCCGAAATGCGCCAACGTATCCGTGAACGTTTACAGGATTTTTATCGGTTGTTACGCTTGGTGATGAGTAATAGCTATGCAGACGCGCTCATGGAGGTAACACCTGACGAGCAACCACAAGCTTTGTATCAATGGCTAAAAGACTTGGTAGCTCAAACAGGCGATAAGTTACTGACAGAGGCGGTTGGCGATCCGATTAATCAGCATTTAATTAAATATATCGCAACCCAAATGTTTGAAAAACCGGCTGCGGTTGAATCGGTCGAAGCTGAGTCTGACAATACCACGGCAACGGATACTGAGGAGGTCACCACCCGTCAAACACCGCCCAAGGTAAAAGCGCGTCTGGATTTTCGGATTGCTTTGCAGCGCACCAGTACTGCGCTGAATCAGCTCGATAGACTGTTTGTCAGTACGTTAGACAGCTTGTGCCAAAAATGGCTGCGCGAATTTAGCAGCGAAACCGGATTTTCACCGGATGTACAGATTAGCAGTGACGTACAGCCGATTGTGATTAGCATGATTCATGACCAACTGCGCGCATTTTGGGCGGAGGTACATCGCCAAGAGCCAGAAGTATATCAACTGATGCAAGCCAATAAAAAGCTGTATTCAGCGGATACCTATGCCAAAGTCGTTGAGCGTGCGATGAATTTTTATACCGCACCGATTGATAACTTAACGATTGAGCCGTTGGACTTGGATAGTATTCACGAATTACTCTATAGCGTAACGAACACCAATGATGAAGATTTTAATAAATACTTAGACTTATCTTATCGTGATAAACAAGGTTTACAGTATGAATTGAAATCAAATTTTGTACATTGGCCCTTACTAGTAGATGCCTTGAAGAATCAAAATGTTCAGAGTTTAATAAATTTGACAGGTGAGCCATGGAGTTTATTAAAGGCATTTGGTAATGCATTTACCACAGGACGAGGCTTTAGTGCGAAAAAAAATCAAGAAGTAGAAGCGTTTAAAGCGATCCCATTGGTACAAGATGTTTATAAATTGTACTTGGCGAAAGACGAAATTGACCAACACATTGACCAGTTAAATGCGTATTTTACCCAGTTTATCAGCCGGTATGTCCGCGATAACTTGCCCAAGGTGCTTGAAGCGCAGCGATTAACCACATTTACCTTACAACTTGCGCGCCTAAATCATGCGTTGCAAGGTCATCAGGGGGCGTCACTCGCGCGCTATATTCGTCATCAATATCCGGTTGCCTTGATTGATGAATCACAGGATATCAATACCGAACAGGCATTGTTGATTGAGCGTATTTATTTGAATACCCAAGAAACAAACAATCATCCAAAACCCACTAACACCAGTGAGAAAGCGGTCAAAGAGAACCTGTTTTTGCTATTGGTAGGTGACCCAAAGCAGGCGATTTATGGCTTTCGTGGTGGTGACGTACATAACTACACCACGCTTAAAAAGTTGTTTAACACCCAGCCGATGTCACTCACCCAAAATCGACGCTCGGCCAAGGCATTGATTGACAGTCTAAATGGTTGGTACGGTAATCCTGATGAAATCGCGCCTGACACAGTATTAGATAACAATCAGCCGTACTTTTTGGGTGAAGAAATCGAGTATAAAACCATCTCGGCCACGCGTGACAAGAGTGATTTGCAAGATACTAAGCTATCAGCAGAACAAAATTCCCAATTACCTGCTATGTATCACATTAATTTCACCAAAGACCAACCGCTACCATGCGTGGTGCAGCACGGGGATGATGATGTCGTTCAAGCGGATAGCCAACAGAACGATGCAGAGGATGAGGTACCAACGGTCAATGCCGGTAACGCAATCGCCGCACAGATTTTGGCATTGTTTGACCCAGATTATGGTCAATTTATGCTCGAACAGCGCCCACTGAGTCTAAGCGACATCTGCGTATTGGCAGCGAAAAACACCCAATTGACTGAGGTTGAGCGCGCGCTACATCAACAAGGTATTGCGACCTTGCGCGCCGGTAGCCAAAGTGTATTTGCCGATGTCATGGCGCAGGATTTACTGACCTTAATGGCAGCCTTGCTTGCCCCGTATCATAAGTCCAAGCTTAAGACCTTGCTGCTATCTAAGTTTTTCCGTTTGACCTTAACCCAGGCCAATCAGCTATTTAGCGATACGAGTGAAGTCGCTGAGAGTGAAACTGATACGCGCCAATATCGTGAATCAATCAATTGGCAACAGTTAGCCAGTCAAATCACTGAGCTGCTCGTATCAGGCGGTGAACGTTGGCAAAAAGACGGTTTTTTGGCCGCGATACAATGGCTATTGACCCAAAAATTAAGCTTGCCCGACCAACCAGCTATGCAAACATTTTGGCAACGCTTAGCCAGTGACAAAGATGGCGAGCGACTGCTGATTGATTTACGTCAACTGCTCGATATTATCAGTGAGTTATGGCATGGGCAGGGAATTGGCGAATATCAGTTGTATGAATGGTATGCGACGCAGGTACAAACCGCCCCCAAGGAAGAATGGTGTTTGCAACATCGATTACCCTCTGAATCGGGCGTGCAGCTGATGACCATTCATGGCTCAAAAGGCTTAGAATTTCCAATCGTGTTCGTGGTAGGGCTTGAAAATTCAGTTACTAGCAAATCTACTAAAGCAACCCTGTATCTTTACAGTGCGCCAAAAGTCGATGGGCAAATCTCGCTGTTAAGCCGCCGCTTGTCACCGGTGGCAAGCCGGATGGATGAAAATATTGAATGGGATTTTAAAAACATCGAACTCCAATCAACCCTTGAGGAAAAACTACGCCTGATGTACGTGGCATTGACGCGCGCGCGTGAGCGGCTATATATCGTCACCAAAGCACCAGGTAGCAACTCAAGTAACAATCCGTTAGCAGCCTTTGTCGCAGATATAAAAAGTTTAACCCTAAAACCAGAAATTACCGATTATGTTACATCTATTAATTTAAATAGCCTAAGCAAATATTTTTCTCAAGAACAAAATTTTTCTAACTACCAAACACAGCAACCAACGACCCAATCCACGCCAATTGATTATCAGCACAACATCAACACGATTAAAAAAGCTGATTTCAAAGGGTGGGCGAATACCAGTTTTACCGCGCTATCCCGTTATGTCAATCAGCAGCGCTATGATATGGCCGTCCATGAACCAGATTATGATGGATTGGATAATAGTAGCAACTTGGACAATGATGCTGAAATGCTGGATTCGCAGCAAGAAGTCCAAGTAGTGTTACAGGCGAATTTACCTGATATCAAAGGGCTATGGTTACCAAAAATACCACTAGTAGCAACACCAGAATTAGAACTTGAGAAAACGCAGCCATTAGAGAACGTTGTCCCAACCTTTGATAATGTTGTTATGCAAAGTCAGCCGATCAGTATTGATTTCATAAGTCATGATTTGCCACCCAATTGGCATCAACTACCCGATAGTATAGCCCCATCAGATAGGGGGAATACTTTTGAGACTGAGTTTGATGCTCACGAAATCCAACAAAATTGGCCTCCTTATACTGACGAACCCATACCTGATATGCCCGTTGACGATATGGGAACCTATCCGATGACAGAGCCGATGGACGATGTATGGCTAAATGATAATGAGTTTGAGCCAGTCTATGAGATGAATTATACGTTTGGTACCGATGATGCAGCGGATATTTTATTAGACAGTATACCGGCTGTATTGCCATATCCTGAACAGTTATCGGAGGGTAGCAACTTTGATGAGCGTCAGTTATTACGGTTTCGCTTTGAAAAAGGTGCCAGTGCCGGTACATTTTTGCATAAAGTGCTTGAGGATTTAGCCAATAGCCACATTGACGATAGTCACGACACGCAATCTACCTATGCTGAAGGTGGGGTGGGTGAGTGGCAGCCACCAGCGCGTTGGGCAATCTTGGTGGATAGGACATTGCGCCGCCAGCAACTACCAAACCAATATTACTCGAATATTTTGGCCAGTGAAGGTAAAGTAGCCAATCAAGTCACGGACGTTGAGCCGGAAAAACTAGTAACGCAACAAGAATATCTGGCATTAACGCAGTGGCTTAATGAAGTGATTCACACACCATTACATGCCTCTGGACAACGACCCAGTGATATCAAGATGCATCATAAAACGGCTGAAATGGGCTTTAATATGCGCTTGAGTCGTTCACTATCGCTTGCTGCGCTCAATCAGCTCTTTGCCAGTCAAGGCATTGAGTTAAACCTACAACAGCAGATGAGTCAGCAAAGTTTGTGGCGTTATCTACGCGGTGAAATTGACTTGGTTTATGAGCATGAGGGGAGGTACTATGTTGTTGATTACAAAAGCAATTACTTGGGCAATACCTTTGATGCTTATCACACAGCGGCCTTAGCACAGTCGATGAGCGAACATCGGTATTGGCTACAAGCGGCGATTTACCAAGTCGCGTTACATCGGTTTTTGCAGTTGCGATTGCCGCATTATGATATTAACACCCATCTTGGTGCAGTAGAGTATGCCTTTATCCGAGGTATGTCGCCTAACTATGTCGCGCATGGGCGACTGGTATGGCAACCGGATAGCGAATTTATCTTAGCATTGGATGCGTTATTCGGTGCGGATATTGATTTTTCCTAATGGTAAAGTAATGAGTAATAACCGTCATTAAATAAAATAGCCTAAATATAAAAAGGCAACAAGGTAAATTATGCAAACAAAGACTAATAACCAGCCAAATCAATCTAGTGATAACAGCCATGCTGAGCAACTATTGGTGTTGGTACAATTTATCGAACGTCGCCAACAACAAAAACAAAAGTTAACCTTATCTAAAATAAATAGCCTAAGCAAAAATAATCAAAACAAACCAAAAAAATCAAAAGAAAAATCTGTGCCAAAACAAGAAAATGAGTTAGAAAATCTTTATCAACAAAGTAGTCTAGCGCTTAATAAATTGGTCAAGTTATTAAGTGAGCAATTAAGCGAAGGGCATACGGTCTATACATTGGCAAAAATCACTGAACGGCAATGCGAGTTATTCAAAATTTGGCAGGAACAGGGTTGGCTTACGGTACTCACCCAAGGCAACACAAAAGACAAGACAAATAACGTTCTATCAGGCTATCAACCAGTCGCCAATACACCGATTGTCATGCAGGTATTATCAAACCCTAATCTATCGGAAATTAACAGGGCAGGGGGTAATGATGATTTCAATCAGCGTGCGGTGTTTTGGTTGCAAAGACAGTGGTATGCTGAACGTCAGCTTGCTAGACAGTTAGTACAGATAGCCCAACGTAGCAACGAACAACTCGATTTGACCGAATTTAATACGCCCATAATCAATCATGACAAAAATGACAAAACACCATCAGCCAACATTGAGCAGCAACGTGCCATCGACAATGCCAGTCGTTTTGCGTTGAGTATTATTACAGGGGGGCCTGGTACAGGGAAAACGTTTACCGTTGCAAAACTAGTAACACGGCTACAACACGCCCATGATGCTGCATTGGCAAAACAACCACATTTGCCACCATTGTCGATTGCATTGACCGCCCCAACAGGTAAAGCCGCCCAACGCATGCAAGAGTCGTTACTTAACAGTTTAAATGGTGAGCCTATCAGCTTAGAACCGGCCAAAACATTGCATCGGTTACTTGGTATCGGCGATACTGGTACACCACGCTATTATGCCGATAATCCCTTACCGTATGATTTGGTGATCGTCGATGAAGCGTCGATGCTTGGGCTAGAGCTTGCCAGCCTATTGGTCGATGCGATTAAACCAACGGCACGTTTGATTCTCTTGGGTGATGCCAATCAGCTTGCTGCGGTAGATGCAGGTTCAGTGTTGGCAGATTTATGCCAAGTGCCTGCGTTACAGCCATATCGCACCGAACTAGTGCAGTCAAAACGTTTTGATGAAAAATCCCAAGTCGGCCAACTTGCCAAAGCCATCGGTCAAACTGTCAACACCTTGTCTGACGAACAAGCTCAACAACAAGCCAATCGTCAAAAATGGCATTACGTCCGCCAGTTATTAACCAAATCGAGTTTTAATGACAGTTTTCAACGATTTGATAGTGCAAAAAAAGACATCCAAGTACCGATTCGTTTTTATCCGATAGAGGAACAAACTGAGCTTTGGCCGGTGTATCAGACACTCGCACAACCGTACCAAGCATTTTTTAATCTGATGCAAACGTGGTATGTGACACCGCCTGATATTGAAGATATCGCAACACGCCAGCAGTTGTTCTATGTGTTTGATAGTTACCGTATTTTGACCGCAGGCCACCAAGGCCGTTTAGGCAGTGAAGCGCTTAATAAAAAAATTGGTGAGCGTTATACCCGTGGTGCCAAACTAGGGAAACACCTTGACCTTGATTTTTTTTATCACGGTATGCCGGTGATGATTAAACATAACGATTATCAACTGGGACTGTTTAACGGTGATATCGGTGTCTGCCTTGAAGTCGATAATACCTTATGGATTTGTTTTCCGGATAAAGTGATTAATAGTAGTCGTTTAAGCAGAGAAAGTTGTGATAGGGCGTATGCCATGACTATTCATAAATCACAAGGTTCAGAATTTGAGAATGTTGCGGTGTGTCTAGATAGTATGCACTCTCGCTTATTAAGTCAAGAATTGGTTTATACCGCTGTGACACGCAGTAAAGGCGGTTTGATGATTGTCAGTCCTGAACGTTTGCTGTATCGTGCAGTATTGCAAAAAGGTAATCGCCAAACAGGCTTGGCGTTGCAGTTTTAATAACATTAAATAACACGAAAAAAAGGTGTCATTTTAACGATGACACCTTTTTTTGCTTGGCTGTTTACTTCATTGAAGCGATTAGTCTTCTTTTAGCGCATAGATACCCGGCATATGACGTAGATAACCATGATAATCCATGCCGCAGCCATACACATAGCGATCTGCTACATCTAGACCGACAAAGTCAACGTTAAAATCGGCTACTTTACGGTCATGTACTTTGTTAAGTAAGACACAGGTTTTGATTGAATTCGGGTTTTCTTTTTTCAGCTCATCAACCACAACTTTTAGGGTAATACCTTCATCAAAAATATCATCAATGAGCAAAACATCCTCGCCCGCTAATGACACATCTGGTTTAAATTTCCATTCTAACTCATTGGTACCGGCATTATTGCGATAGCGTGTCGCATGGATATAGTGCATACGATGATAGAACGTAAATTGGGTCAGCAGTTGACCTGCCGGAATCAAACCACCATTCATCACGACCATGACAATCGGGTTTTGCCCCGCATAATGCAAATTGACGCTTGCAGCCAAGCGCTCATAAGCGGCAGATACTTCAATACTACTGATTAAGCATTCCGAATTGCGCAATGCTTGTTCGATTTGTTGGTTAGAAAGATGAGTCATAACAGCACCTATTGATGATGGCACGGTATTGGCGTGCGTCAAACCTCGCTTATCACGGTATAAGTTACCCGTAGAGAGTAAGTATATATTAAGTGACAAACAGAAAAGCCGAGTATTTTATCACGCCCGCCAAGATTGCAAAGTTTTTTTTACAAACAATTAGTCAAAAAGTTATGGATTGGCCTGAAAAATCAATGTCGCATAATGCTTGGTAAAACGCTCTAATGATTCTTGCGGCATCTGTGGAATAAGGCGATGCAATGCCACATCAAGCACCTTGCTAATTACACTATCGGCAACCGGGATAGCACCACGTTTTAATAAATTAAGCGGTAATGTCTTGGTAAAATCTACTAAAAAATGTTGCAACGATACTTGGGTCAACTGGGTAAATAGTCGCGTCAGATTATCAACTTCCTCACGCCCATGACCTTGTTGTACGCGTTCAATCACAGCAACCAAGTCTGCACCGAGCTTGTCATCAAGTGGCACGCTAATGCGGCGTTGACCTTGGTTGTCTTTTACCAAGACACGTTTATCAAAAAAGTTAAAACTTGGCAGGACATCAGGGTTGTCAGTCGGGCTCAATACGGTATTAATCAGCTTGTCTGTGGTGGTTTCGATAGTATGGCTGACTTTAATCAAGTGTGCTTTACGTTCTGACTCATCAGGTAATGATTCAATCAGTTGAACCAACATATTTTCCATTAGCTCTTGGTTGGTCAAATGGGTGATTTTATCGCGATAAACATCATAACGCTCACTGCTTTTATCCGCGATAAGCTGATATGCTTTATCAATCGTTTCATTAAGTTCTGCTGATGGCACGAATCCAAAATAATAGGGCATAGTGGGTATCTTTTTTATCCAATTTTTGTGATGTTATGTGTTAACTTATAAGCAGTCATCATGATAACAAGCCAACAATATAAAGGGCAAGGGGTAGCAAGTAACAAAGCCTAACGCACCGCCTAAACCACGTTCACAATCCACTATACAAGCAAAATAAAACATGTGTGCTAAAAACGACATATATCGTCGCTTATTATCAATTTGCACAAGCTTATATATAGCACAGTTGTTTATCTTTGGTACGCGATATGTTAGATTGTTACTATAACTGCATAATAATGAGACAGGATGTATGAAGCCGCTAATTACCCTTGGTAGGCCGGTATTTGTCACTTTACGGCTATCCAATTCGCTCGCGTTGATTAGCATGGTTGCGCCACGCCTACCTAAAGCGCTATTTAGGGTCAGATGGGTGTCGGCTAGCTGTCTGTTGGGTTGGGTGAGTATAGGCTTAGTGGGATGTCAGACATTAGCGAACCCTAAAGCCGTGTCAAATGCGCCAACGATTGATATCAGTACCGCACATGGGCTTATGCAGCAGACGATGCTACATCGGTTTGATAAAAGTTATGACTACCAAAAGACCACTCATTATCAGGTTGCATCTTTATACCCGGTTGACGATGTAGAAGCGCGCGATAATAGTCTGTTTTTTACCATATTGCAGGTGTTTACTGGGAATAATCAATACCCAAAAACACGCACTATCACCAGTCAGCAGTTAGCCTGTGAAGATAACTATAGCCGTCGTTACCAAGCCATTATTGACCAAACCCAAACCCAAAATCCGGGTGCTGCAGCCAATACGGCGACTGGTACAACCCAAACGATAACACGCGAACAAGCGAATACGCAGATTGCAGATGAATACGCGGCCTACGAACGCTGCCTTGCCCAAGTACCGCAAAATAAACCAAAGACAACGACCGAAAGTGAAACCAAACCAGATAACCTTGGCAATCCTAAAATCTCAGATACTGAAATCACGCCTGCCAATGAATATACCACGATTGATAGTATCGCTTCACAGCAGCCAAAAGATGACAGTTACCAAACCACGGTAAAAAAACTCATTACGTTTTTTAATATGCTTGACCAGAATATGCAAGCGAGTGCCAATAAGACCGATGAGATAACGCCGACAAGTTTACCGACCCAAACACCCAATAGTCGAGCCCCACAAAAAAATACCGATCCGTCTAGCGATAGCTTAGGGCTACCGCAAGCCGATGCCACACGCCCTCATAATCCTGAAAATAACAAACCCGTGATTATTGAAACGGGCGATTTTCCGACTTCGCCAACCAGTGAAGGCGTAGGTAGTAATAGTTCTGCGATAGTTGAGGTCTTGCGCAACTTGCGTATTACCCCAGAGCAAATCGAAGTGCTCAATGATGCCTACCTCAACCCAAAGACCATCCGCCATCAAGGTAGCTACAATCGTGACACCGGGCAGTTTAGTAGTGTACTAGAAGAAAGCAGTGATAGCCCTTATGCCCAAAGCTATAAGCGCATTCCGATGTTGATTGATTTTAATGAAATGAGTGTGACCTTTGAGCCGGACGCGATATTGCCGTTTGCTGGGTTATTCTTTGAAAAGGAGTTACCAGCGACCTTAGCAGGTAAGTCGATTAAGTTCGTATTACCAGATAATCTGCGCCAAAACATCCCATTGCCAATATTGCGCGACACACTTATTAATGCGATTGGTCAGGCTTATGGGGATATTGACGCAGAGAAGTTTAATGAGCTTAAACCGGCATCAGACGAATATGCCCGTCGTATTAATGCTAGTCGGGTGATTAAAGTCAATCTTACACCAAAAGAGTTGGGTTTTGTCGCAGGACGCACCCTAAAGCATTGGTCGCAGTCATTAGAAACAGTTCGTGAACAGCACCCCGAATATATTAAAAATAACACCAACTTTGCCGCGACGCTTGACTTAATGGCGGCTGCCAATCGCTTGTATCGCGCTGAAGACTTGGCCAAAATCACCCAACTTATCGAAGCGGTGTTACCCGTATCATACAATAGCTATAATTATTACTACTTTGACCGTCATAATCAGCTTATCGGCTATCGCAAAATTCGTGATTATCAGTCAGGCTTACTCAAAGCACGCGGTAAGTCAACGACTATCAGCCAAATTGATTACCAAACTACCTCTGAACAACACCGATACTATCAGCCAAAACCTGAGACTATCGTGGATGGCAATGCACTACTCAAAAAACTGACCAATGAACAACGGCTTAGAAGTGAGGCCGAAGATGCTCGCTTTGGCTATCAAAACCTAGAAAGCCTCGAAAATTTAGACTTGGACAGTGCGGATATATCGGGTATATCAGATACCACGTTGGAAGAGAGTGGCAAAATTCAAATGGTCGAGGAGTAAGTATGCAGTACCAACTATATCTATCGACAAGGACCACTTTCAGCAAGCAAAGCATGCTGCTTGGCTTGAGTTTGACAGCGTTGTTTTTAAGCGGTTGCCAAAGTACTACTTCAACAATAGCACCCAAAACTTCAACGGTTATTAGCAGTGGTGAACAGGCTAAAAGTAGATTGGCCGATGCATTATATCGCGGACTACGCCAAAACCAAGATTGGGTGGCCGAACATCAGCTATATCTACTTGATAATAATAAAAAAACCAAAGCCGAACAAGTTAATGCAGCCGATGGTGGTATTCTGGCGTGTCAATCCACCCATGATGATGCGCTGGTAGCGCAGTTAAAACAGGATAACCTAGACAATTATGCTACTGTGGCAACGCTAAGTGCCCAAGCGCGCATACCATATGAGCGTATCAAAACCACATATTTACAATGTTATGACAGGGCTATACAACAGGCTGAACCTGCAGAGCTGATTGAGTTGCCCAACAATGACGTTGGCAAGACAAAAGACGATAAAACCAACGAAAACACAGATAGCGCCACGCCTGTCATACCAACCGATGCGCACAATACGGTCACTGACCCGGTAGAAACGCTGACCGAACCACTGGCCTTATTTGGCTTTAGCACCGGACAGATTAATAGCTTAAATAACTTTGTCACAAAGTCTGGCAAAGTCACCACCACCGGCGTGTATCGACCGTTATCGGGCTTGTTGGCTTTACAGTTTGATGCCGGATTTGAAAATAAAAACTTGAGTTATCATTACCGCTTACCAGTCGTGGCAAATTGGCACACCCAAGCTTTATATGTCAAACCCGATGTGATTATGCCGAGTATTGCCTTATACCTGGATAATAAAATGGGCATGGCTTGGCAATCACAGTGGTATAAATTTAACCAGCAAGCGCAATTGCCAACCGGTCTTACCACCAAACAATGGTTACGCGCCATTCAAGACAGCTTACAAGACTTACCGGCTAGCCAATTTAGTCAATTAAACCAAGCGCAATTTATCGCGGCGATAGCCAACGACCCAACGACCAATCTATCGTCAGCGGTACAACATCAGCGGCTACAACGATTGGCAAAAAATAGCACCATCATCCACTGGCAACAATCGGCCAAACAGCAAGATAACTGGTATCAGGATATTGTTGAGCGGTTTATTCAGCATATGGATAATGAGATGGCAACTCACTATGTGGAGCAAACCGCCTATCAGCAAGCATGGCAACGCTATCGAGAAACCCTCAGTCAGCGTTTAGAGTCACGATTGATTAACGAACCTGCGAGTGACAAACGCCTAACTGGAAAATCGCTGTATATCGTACTATCAGGCAATGAATTGGCACAAATTTGGGCGAGCTTTACCGCTATCTATAGCCAACAGCCAATACAGGTCAATACGTGGGTGAATTTCCAGCCGGATAATCGGGCATTACCCCTAGCGAACCAGCCACAGACTTTATTAAAACTTGCCAGTACCATTCGTGATGGTAAGGCAACCAATCAGGCAAATGCCACTTCAAACGGCAAAGGCCAAGCCAATGTCATTGATGGCCGTGCTGAAATCAAACGCTTGACGGGATTGGATAGTTCGCGGCGTTTATTTGGCCGTGAATCCGTGTGGCTACAATGGCTAGACCAACTGGTGAATAAAACAACAGAAAATACAAAATAAGTAAAAAACCGGATAGTGTTAGTATCCGGTTTTTTTACTTAAGCTTTCAAGATAGTTGTTTGCAAGAGTCAAACGCTAGGTTTAATCCAAACAATCCACATAGACCCAGCCATTTTCTACCCATTCAGCCACGTCATCAAGTGTCACGCCCGCCGCTTCAAGGTCGGCTTTATTGATACTTGCGCCATCGGCCAGTTGTATCAGACAACGCTGCGCATTGGCGCTGATGTCATCGCAATTGACCTGTTCGCCATTGATATAGAGCTGATTATCGGTATAGACCATACGGCTGGCCAAATCTTGACGCAACACCGCATCATTGGCAAGCACATCGCTAATCTCGTCAATATCCATAAACTCTTCCGGCAATAACAAATCATATTGACGCTTACTGACCGTTTCCATCACGGTTTGGCGAATCAATGCATCACCCGCTGGGGATTGTAGTAAGTCAATCAGCTGACGTTTGATATCATCAATACTGGCTTGTGAAACCTCACCGGCTGATGTCAGCGGTTGGGCGATTTTTAGTGGAATGGCAAGGCTCTCAGTATGGGTTGCAATATCCGCCAAGTTATCCAGTAATAGCAATGGGTTAGGGCGGCGACAACCAAACGAAAAAGTCAAACAATCATCTAACGCCACGCCATAATGCGATAGATTGCTCGGTACATAGAGTACGTCCCCCGGTGTTAAGACTGCATCCAGTACCAATTCACCCATGTCATCCAATAAACGAATCGGCTGTCCTTTGACAAACTCAGTGTTTTCATCACAAAATTCGCCCAACTGCCAGTGACGCGACCCATAACCTTGCGCCAAGAACACATCGTAATTGTCGTAATGCTTACCAACGCTACCACCCTTGGGGGCATACGACACCATGATGTCATCGCGCTGCCACTGAGGTATAAAGTCAAAAGCGTGCCATAGATTGGCAAGCTCTGGCGACCATTGCTCCATATTTTGTACCAATACCGTCCATAAGTCTGGCACATTTTGTAGATCCTGCGCTGTGATATCACTGGTCTTTAGCGTCCATTGGTCGCCGTTGCCATTATTAGCGGGCTGCTGTGTGATTAAACGTGAGGTCGCATTGTCATCTAAAGCCAGGTCTAAGATATCAGCGGGCTCAAACATGTTCGCCAGTGCTGGTAAGCCGTTTTTAATCAGGAGTGGTTTTTGTTGCCAATATTCGGCCAAAAATT
>CALJUC010000211.1 GCA_937975585.1 uncultured Moraxella sp.
CCTTGGTATCGGTGAAATTGGTATCGCGTCCAGGTGTGGGTACGATTGCAACGGGTGTTGCCAAAGCTTATGCTGACTTGATTACCATTTCAGGTTATGACGGTGGTACAGCGGCATCGCCATTATCATCGATTCACTATGCAGGTTCACCTTGGGAACTTGGTCTATCTGAAGCGCACCAATCATTGCGTGTGAATGGCTTACGTCATAAAGTACGTATCCAAACTGACGGTGGTCTAAAAACAGGTCTTGATGTAGTAAAAGCCGCCATCTTGGGTGCGGAAAGCTTTGGCTTTGGTACCACACCAATGATTGCAGTGGGCTGTAAATACCTACGTATCTGCCACTTAAACAACTGCCCAACCGGTGTTGCTACCCAAAAATCTGAGCTTCGCGACGAGCATTTTATCGGTGAAGCTGAGATGTTGATTAACTTCTTTAAATTCGTCGCACAAGAAACCCGTGAATGGTTAGCCAAATTGGGCGTGCGTTCGATGGAAGAATTGGTGGGCCGTACCGACCTACTTAGTATCTTAGAAGGTGAAACTGACAAACAGCAACACCTAGATTTAGCACCGTTATTATTTACCCATAGCCGTGCAGATGGTGCGCCGCAAACTTGCCAAGTCGACAAAAACGACCCATTTGATAAAGGGCTATTAGCCGAAGCGATGGTTGCCGATATGATGGATACTATCAAATCAGGTAAAGGCGGTGACTTTAGCTACCGTATTGGTAACTGTGACCGCTCAATCGGTGCTCGCATTTCAGGTGAGATTGCAGCATTGTATGGTAACTTGGGGATGAACAGTGCGCCGATTAACTTGCACTTGACCGGTACCGCGGGTCAAAGCTTGGGTGTATGGAACGCAGGTGGTCTTAATATCGAGCTTGAAGGCGATGCCAATGACTATGTTGGTAAAGGTATGGCCGGTGGTGAGATTGTGATTTATCCGCCAAAAGGTTCAACCTTCGCCAGCCAACAAACGGCGATTATCGGTAACACCTGTTTGTATGGTGCAACCGGTGGCCACTTGTATGCTGCGGGTACCGCGGGTGAGCGTTTTGGTGTGCGTAACTCAGGCTGTCATGCCGTTGTTGAGGGCGCAGGCGACCACTGCTGTGAGTATATGACAGGTGGTAGCGTAACGGTACTTGGTAAAACCGGTCTAAACTTCGGTGCCGGTATGACCGGTGGTTATGCGTATGTCCTAGACTTAGAAGGCGATTTCTTTGACCGTTGTAACCATGAGTTAATCGATATGCACCGTATCTCAAATGAACAAACGGAAAACCATCGCATTAACTTGATGTCAATCATCAAAGAACACGTGGCCAAAACCGGTAGCCAATGGGGTCAAACCATCTTGCATGACTTTGAGCATTATGTGCGTAAGTTCTACTTGGTTAAGCCAAAAGCCGCAAACATTGCATCATTGCTAAAAACAACCATGGCTGACCCACAATAACGTCATGTTATACGACTTGTTGGAACAAACTTATCGCATTTAATCAATCATATTTCTTAAGTCGGTATGATGGTGATACATCAATCACCATCTGCCCACCAAGAAGCTAGTTGGAGTAATTGTCGTATGGCAAAGCGCTTGAATAATGACTTTCAATTTTTGGATGTGCCACGTACTGACCCAACCAAAAAAGACATTGGCACTCGTCAGCACGAATTTGTCGAGATTTATAACCCATTTGAACAACAAGATGTGAGCCAACAGGCACACCGTTGTTTGGCTTGTGGTAACCCTTACTGTGAATGGAAATGTCCGGTTCATAACTATATCCCAAACTGGCTAAAATTGGCGAGTGAAGGGCATATTTTCCAAGCTGCTGAACTGTGTCACCAAACCAATACCTTACCAGAAGTGTGTGGCCGCGTTTGTCCACAAGACCGTCTGTGTGAAGGCGCTTGTACCTTGAATGATGGCTTTGGCGCGGTGACCATCGGTAATGTGGAAAAATACATCACCGATACCGCGTTTGCACTCGGTTGGCGCCCAGATATGTCAGGCGTGACTTGGACGGATAAAAAAGTTGCTGTAATTGGGGCGGGCCCTGCTGGTCTTGGTTGTGCCGACATCCTAGCGCGCAATGGCGTAAAACCTGTGGTATTTGATAAACGTCCAGAAATTGGCGGTTTATTGACCTTTGGTATCCCAGAATTCAAGATGGAAAAAGACGTCATGCGTCGTCGCCGTGAGGTGTTCGAAGGCATGGGTGTTGAATTCCGTTTGAATACTGAAATCGGTAAAGATGTGACGATCGATGAGATTTTGGCCGAATATGACGCGGTGTTTATGGGTATGGGTACTTATACCTATATGCGCGGTGGCTATGCCGGTGAAAACCTTGAAGGCGTGTATGACGCGTTAGACTTCTTAATTGCCAATGTCAATCGTTGTCAAGGTTGGGAAGAAGACGCGAATGATTTTATCGATATGAACGGTAAAAAAGTCGTTGTCTTAGGTGGGGGTGATACCGCGATGGACTGTAACCGTACCAGCATCCGCCAAGGCGCGACCTCAGTGACTTGTGCGTATCGCCGTGATGAAGAAAATATGCCAGGCTCACGCCGTGAAGTGCGTAATGCGCGTGAGGAAGGTGTTGAATTCTTATTCAACCGTCAGCCAATCGAAATCATGGGCTTAAATGGCAAAGTTGTAGGCGTTAAAGTCATTACGACCCAATTGGGTAAACCAGATAATCGCGGTCGTCGTAGCCCAGAGCCAATTCCAAATTCAGAAGAAATGCTACCTGCTGATGCGGTAATTATGGCGTTTGGTTTCCGTACTAGCCCAGCAGATTGGTTTGCAGCTAATAGTGTAGAGCTTGATAACTCAGGCCGTGTCATCGCGCCAGAGCAGCAACAATACGCCTTCCAAACCAAAAACCCAAAAATCTTTGCCGGCGGTGATATGGTGCGCGGCTCAGACTTGGTGGTGACTGCGATTTGGGAAGGTCGCCAAGCCGCAAAAGGCATTTTGGATTATTTAAACGTTTAATGTAACGGTTAGTTTTACTATCGCTAGGGCTTGTCTAAATCAGACTAACGCCTTGGCTAAAAACCCAATCTATTGAAACCGAATGTTATTTGGTTTTGTGGATTGGGTTTTTTATTGTTGTTCGATATCGGTTTTTTGACATAGATGCGGTATGATGCCTTTTAAGGTGCGGTAGACTGTATCTACCAGCGCTCATTGACCCAATAACAAATACACAATAAATGAGAAAAATTATGCCGACTGCCATCCCTGTCACGGTATCGAATACTGAATCAACCAGCATCACCACGACCAATGTTGCCACCGCTTATGCAGCGTCTACGACCAATCCATCAATAAGCGCATCCAATGCCGTAGCGACCAATATGACCGCAGCGTTAGAGACGAGTACACGCCCCGCGCATTGGGCAACTTTAATTGCGCAGGGGGATAATTTGTACCAAGTCGATGAGATGCTATATCGCAGTGAGCAATTAGAGGCTGATGATGTAAAACTGCTAAAAGAGTTAGGCATTGATACCATTATTAATTTACGCTTTTTTGATCGGGATGATGACCAAGAAAACTTGGCCGAAGCGTCTACAAATACGAACCCAAATTTGGGGGTCGATGGTGTGGGTGAAGTCGATAGCGCGCATTACCCGTTGGTATTTGTCAATCAGCCACTATTGACGTGGTGGATTAAGCCTAAGCAGTTGGCGCAGATATTACACCGTATCAAAGACGAACAGCAGCGTGGCAATAAAGTATTGGTACATTGTTATCATGGTGCAGATAGAACCGGGGTGACCGTGGCCATGTACCGAATTCTTCGCCAAGGTTGGACGGTTGAGCACGCCAAAAGTGAGATGATACAAGGTGGGTTTGGTTATCATTCAATTTGGAAAAATATTGAACGGCTTTTGACCGATGAAAAAGTGGCCGAAGTCCGAGCAGAATTAGCATTGCTAGAACCAACTGTCCCATAGTGGGGTAAATGGGGTACAATAGTGCATTTTTAATGATAGGGGTTAGATATGTAGGTCTATATCTAACCCCTTGGGCTATTATTATAACCAGAATTGAGTAAATTGAGCGGGCGGGCAACAGCGTGAATATTAGACGACTTTTGGGTGAAACCATTATTTATGGGATTGGGGCGATTCTGCCACGCGTCATTACCTTTTTGCTCAATCCGCTGTATATCCATTATATTGATAAAGAAGCGTTCGCAATTTTTACCAGTCTGTATGCGTGGATTGCCTTTATTAATATCGTCCTGACCTTTGGGTTTGAAACCGCTTTTTTCCGCTTTGCCAGTGATAAAGAAACGGTGGCCGGTGGTGAGCGCACCGTGTTTAGCACCGCGTTTTGGTTTGTTACGGCTGTGGCGGGCGTGTTTTTGCTCAATGTGTTGCTGTTTAGTCAGCCATTGGCGCAAGTGTTGGATTATGCGAACCACCCAGAATTTTTACGTTGGTTTGCGTGGATTGCGTTCTTGGATGCGGTGTGTATGTTGCCATTTGCTTGGCTGCGTTTTCATAGTCAGCCGGTGAAGTATTCGGTCATTCGTGTCACCTCGATTTTGATTCAGACGATTTTGGTGATTGTGCTGTTTCGTTTTATCCCGGTCGATACTGCAAAGAGCTTTGGCCTTACCGAGCAAGTATCGTATCCATTTTTTGCCAATCTGATTGCCAGTCTTGCAACCTTTGCTATGTTATTACCGGTCATTAAACAGGTGCAATTTCGCATGGATATGGCCTTGTGTAAGCGGATGCTCAAGTATTCCTATCCGGTGATGCTGGCCGGTCTTGCCTTTATGGTCAATGAAAATTTTGACAAAATTATCCAATACTACGTGATAGCCAAAGAAGATGCCGGCGCGTATGGTGGTGTTTATAAGCTTGCGGTATTGATGACGCTGTTTGTGACGGCCTACCGAATGGGGATTGAGCCGTTTTTGTTTAAACAAATGCACAACGCCAATGCCAAAACCACGTATGCGATGATGACCGAATATTTTACGATTTTTGCCTCGGTGGTGGCACTTGGGATTATCGCTAATATTTCATGGCTGAAGCGTCTGTTTATCACCGATGCCAGTTATTGGACCGCCATGGGGATTGTGCCGATTATCGTGATTGCCAACCTATGTTTCGGGATTTATTACAACCTATCGACTTGGTATAAGGTCACCGATAGAACGGGGATTGGCTCAGCGATTTCGTGGCTAGGTGCGGGGCTGACGATTTTGCTACATATGCTGTTTTTGCAAAAATACGGTTTTATGGCGTCTGCTTGGATTACCTTGGCGGTCTACTTTATCATGATGATGGTGTCATATGGGTTAGGGCAGCACTTTTACCCGATTCCTTATAACACCAAAAAAATCGTTGGCTTATTGGCGACCTTAAGCGTATTTACCATCGTCATCGTCAGTGTGTTTAACCACAATTTTTGGTTGTCGAACGTCTTGCTACTGGTGTATATCGCGGTTGTTGGTTATAGCGAACGTCGTTTGTTGGCCAAGGTGGTCAAACGTCGCGCGGCCTAGCGGCCAAGTCAAAAGTCGTCTAAGTCCTCTGAATTGACCAAGCTAAAGGCAGCGGCTTGGGCAAGCAGTGTCGCTAGGCGCTCGGGATTCATGACCTTGCTAATGTCATCAAGGGATAGATTATCGGCTATCCCTGTCAGCGGTGGAAAATCTGTTGCGTCCAAAGTATTAGGCACGAATTCATTATTTAACGGTTGCTTATCTTCTTGGGTCGCTAACGGCTGTATCGGCGCTTGCATATCACTTTTCATATTACTTCCTTTCAACTTAACGTACATAGCGCTTAAAGCGCCACAATCGGCTTGGCGTCACTGCCATATCTAGGTTGACATCCCACGGATGGGCATCCAACTGTTCGACACATTGAAAATCATAGGCCCAGCCGATTTTTAGCGGTTTGCCTTTTACTTTTGCCAAGGTACGGTCATAAAAGCCGCCGCCCATACCCATGCGATGGCCGTGTCGGTCAAAGGCCACCAACGGCATAAACAGCATATCCAATGCTTGTACACGCAACGTCTCACCATAAGCAGGCTGATGCATACCCAAACGATGACGCACTAGGCGGGCTTGGCGTACATTCGCATGTTGTAGCTTTGCAAAGTTTAACGCCTTATCCGCCGCGGACACCACAGGAAGGTACACACTAAACCCTTGGCGGTAGGCCCAGTCAATGAGTGGTTGGGTTGGCAACTCGCCAAACGCATCAATAAAAACACCCACCCGAATATCCGCCTTGTCTGTCACATGATGCGAAAAATACTGCGCCAAAGGTAATAAGTTGCGCATCGCTTGATAACTCGCATAGTCGCGCTGTTGCCGCGTCAATAATAACCGCTCACGGCGTAACCGCTTACGCAATGTGCGCTTATCAATGGTGGTGGTTAGCTGAATGCTCGATTGTGCCCCTGATGGTATGGTTGATTGCATGACAATCCTTTCTAGCGTTGGCTGATAATGCCTTGATTGGGTGATAGCTTACTAGTGTAATGGCTTGTTCAACACAAGTAAAACACAAGTCCCACACAGGCAGTGACAAACTTGATTAGACTAAACCATAAACAAGCTATCGACTTAAAAAAGCAATAATACGTCACTGGCGCGATACGACAAATTAGAACAAACCAAGGAATAACGATGATAACTGATCAAGTAACGACAACAATCGCCACTCGCACTGAAAAAGACACCATGGGCAATGTTGAGGTGCCTGAACAAGCGTATTGGGGGGCGCAAACCGAACGTAGCCGTAATAATTTTAAGATTGGTGGTGAAACCTTGCCAGCCGCCTTGATAGAAGCAATGGCGACCGTCAAAAAAGCCGCTGCACTGACCAATGCCAGTCTTGGCCGTATCACTAACGAAAAGCGTGATTTGATTGTGCAAGCGGCTGATGAGGTGATTAATGGTGGATTACGCGACCAATTTCCATTGGTGGTATGGCAGACTGGCTCTGGCACCCAATCGAATATGAATATCAATGAAGTATTGGCCAATCGTGCAAACGAAATAGCAGGTCAGCCAAAAGGTAGTTATCAACCTATCCACCCCAATGATGATGTCAATCATGCCCAATCCACCAATGATAGTTTCCCAACCGCGATTCGCGTGGCCGCAGCGGTGCAAATCAATCGGTTACTCATTCCGGCAGTGACCCAACTGCGTGATACCTTGGCAGCTAAGTCCACAGCGTTTGCAGATATTGTCAAAATCGGTCGTACCCATTTGCAAGATGCCACGCCATTAACTTTGGGGCAGGAGTTTAGCGGTTATGTCAGTCAGCTAGACCATGCGTTAACCCGTTTGGATGGGGCATTGGTTGGTTTGTATGAAGTGCCACTCGGTGGTACTGCGGTCGGTACGGGACTCAATGCACACCCGGATTACGCAGTGAAAGCCGCTGAACAATTGGCACAATTGACCGGCTTACCATTTGTCACTGCGTCCAATAAATTCGAAGCTTTAGCCGGGCGTGATGCCGAAGTGTTTGCCTCTGGCGCGCTTAAGACGTTGGCGGCCAGTCTTAATAAAATCGCCAATGATGTACGTTGGTTGGCCTCGGGCCCGCGCTGTGGGATTGGGGAGTTAAAAATCCCTGAGAATGAGCCAGGGTCTTCGATTATGCCGGGTAAGGTCAATCCTACCCAGTCTGAGGCCATGACCATGGTCGTGGCACAAGTTATGGGTAATGATGTGACCATTAATATGGCAGGTGCATCAGGGAATTTTGAGCTAAACGTGTTTATGCCAGTCATTGGTTATAACTTGCTACAGTCGATTCGTTTGCTAGGTGATGCTTGTCAAAGCTTTGATGAGCATTGTGCCTCAGGTATCGTACCCGTCCGTGAAAAAATCGATGAATACCTGCATAACTCATTGATGCTCGTCACCGCGCTAAATCGCCATATTGGCTATGAAAATGCCGCGAAAATCGCCAAAACAGCGTATAAACAAAATAAGACCTTAAAACAAGTTGCGGTGGAATTGGGTTTGTTAAGTGAAGAAGAGTTTGATACTTGGGTACGACCAGAAGATATGGTTCAGCCAAATTAACGACACAATTGACTGATAGGCTATTCAGTTAATTGGCCGTTGGTTCATCAAGACTTTTCAGATAGTAAAACTGGATAGGCTTCATAACCCATCCAGTTTTTATTCGACCAGCTTTTATCGGTCCTAATAATTATTATTAATGAAGTGGAATTTGACGATGGATTGTCAGTCAACAAAGTAGATAACATTATTTTGGTTTAAATTGGTAATTAATTCTAAAATTAATGAATTAAGATCGGAAGAGCGTCGTGTAGGGAAAGA
>CALJUC010000212.1 GCA_937975585.1 uncultured Moraxella sp.
TGCTAACACGCCTAATTGCTTTAACGCGGCTGATACGATTTTACTGACGTTCATTGATTACCCTTATGCATACCAAATATTTAACCCGACCACATTACCATCCGCTATCGCCGTTGTATCGTTATCAGCGGCATTTGCAGTGATTGCGCAACTGATACCTAGTGAACAGTACAGCCCGATTAAATCAAAATCCAAGTCATATGTAACTTTTGATGGTAATGCCAGTGTTGCGATAGGCGTATCTGTACCAACGGTGGGGGTAGTGGCTTTATTGTAAATTTTCAGAAACAATGGGTTGGCGGCATTATTAAATGCCTGTACTTTGTAAAGTCGACCAGCAGATGATTTAGCAACAGTTGCATTTGTACTAGCTGCACTTGATGCTAAGCGTAATGCTGTTACAAAGCCGCCAGCTGTCGAACGAGTAACACCGCCAACATCACCGATGACTGAAGTACCGGTATTCAACGTCACGGCAGATGGTGGCACAGCCGAATTGAAAGTCATAGCCGCATCTGTTGCTGTAACCAACCAATTTGCACTCCCGCTAGTATGTGCCGTCACGCGAATACGTAGGTATTTAAATCCACCAACAGACAACATCCAAGAGTAGATTGGTGTTGCGGATAAGGCTCCAGTTACAGACTCAAGCGTAGATGGTGCGTTTGTGCGCTGACCAAGAATCACCCGCCAACTACCCGATACGCCATCCCATGATCCAGAAGCATCTTCCTTTGCGTCATTAGAGACTTCAAATGTTACGTTATGTCCAGATAGCGCACTGGTTGTCATTTCAACAATAGCGCTAGACGAATCGCTTACATTGACAGTTAAAGATTGCCCGACGGCAGAGAGTACGGCAGTAGTGCGTTTACTACAAACAGTTAAGTCCATTATCACTCCGATTCAATGACCAATTTTAAAAGCGTGTCTTTGCTGTCACGGCTGCCAAATTCGATTTTACGTTCTGTCAAAATCGCTTTGAGCTCGTCGGCTTGCATATCTTTAAGCTGATAGCCGCGTACTTCGGTTTCAAGCTCAGCGATACGCGCCATAGCATTTGCATAGGCTTCTTGCAGTTCATCGGCGGCTACCGGCTCAATCACTTCACCTTCAGGCAAATCACCAAAATCCACCGCGCCATGCTCACGCGCTTGGGCTTCTTCATCCTCATCTTGGACAATAACCATTTCATTGTTGACGGTATCTCCAAGGTATAATGCTTTGGGGTATTCCATCGTTTTTACTCCACAATTTGCCAATCTTCGCTTAACAAATCGGTTTGTGATGCAAGCCAAGGCACAAGTTTGTTGTCAGCAGTTTTCATGTAGATAGCATCCAGAA
>CALJUC010000213.1 GCA_937975585.1 uncultured Moraxella sp.
ATCGCCCTTTCACGGCGGTAACCGGGGTTCGAATCCCCGTGGGGACGCCACTTATCTTTAAAGCCATTACTTAGCTGTAGTGGCTTTTTTGTTTTGCGTGATTAAAAGTTTAGCGCATCTGATAACCCAGCCCCAATAATATAAATTAACCAACGTTTACTTGGTATTTTCTTAATAATTCGCTATATTCGTAAGATAAAAACGCCCATCTATGGATAACTATATATGAAGAAAAATACGATGAAAACGTCTGTTAGTCCTTTAATAAAACTTGCAGTTTTATCACCAATAATTTTACCCTTGTTAACCGCTTGTCAGACTAATCCTCTAACCACACCGTCAAATACGGGTTCAGGTAGCTCTAACATCGTCATTAATCAACCCGTGAATGAAACACAGCAACGTCAGACCCTTGATAGCATTCAACGCTTTAACGCTGACTTTTATCGCGAGATAAATACAGCCAGTAATGATAAAAATCAGTTCTATTCACCCTTTAGCTTATATACGGCGATGGGTATGCTGTATCAAGGCTCGAATGGTCAAACAGCCAATGAAATCGCAAAGGTGTTGCACGCGGATAATGCCAATGTACTTGCGCAAGTCAGTCAGCAACTAATGACAGATATCAATCAGCCGAATTCTGATTATACGTTAAAGTCTGCCAATGGCTTATGGGTGCAAAAAAACTATCCAATTAAACCAAGCTATCAAAACACTTTGGCTAATAACTACCTCGCCCAAGTGACTAATCTAGACTTTATCGGTCAGCCTCGACAAGCCACTAACATCATCAATAACTATATCGCTAACCAAACCAATCAAAAAATCCAAGACCTATTATCGCCTGATGCCATTCACGCAGATACTCGGGTAATTCTGACCAATGCGGTGTATTTTAAGAGTGATTGGGCAACACCCTTTAATAAGCGTATGACCCAACTCAATGACTTTACCCTAACCGATGGTAGTAAAGTCAAAGTACCAATGATGCGCCAGACCAGTTTCTTCCGCTATGGCGAAAATGCGGATATGCAAATCGTGACCTTGCCCTATCGAGGCGATAAATTGGCAATGACTATCATCTTGCCAAAAGCCAGTTTAGCCAATATCGAAAAATTCTTGTCAGCCGACACACTCAAAGCTTGGCACAGCTTACAATCGAATGCCGAAGTGAATCTGTTGTTACCAAGCTTTAAACTTGAAACCAGCTATGGTTTGAATGATACTTTCCGCAATCTTGGTATGCCGACTGCGTTTAGCAATATGGCTGATTTTTCGGGTATTACCACGCAAGAGAAATTGGCAGTGAGTGATATCATTCACAAAGCCTTTATTGAAGTCGATGAAACTGGCACTGAAGCCGCTGCTGCTACTGGGATTACTGTTTCAGTCACTTCAGCTATTATTGACCCAATTCCACCCAAAACCTTCCGTGCTGACCACCCTTTTATCTTTATGATTGAAGATACCCGTAATGGCAATGTGTTGTTTATGGGTAAGGTCATGAATCCTAAGCAATAATAAAACTTATTTGATAAGTTGCATAAAAAAAGCCCTTGTACAATACAAGGGCTTTTTCATGTTGTGTAAAAAATTATACGCGTTCGATGATGGTCGCAATACCCTGACCCAAACCGATACACATAGTAGCAAGACCGACTTGTACGTCTTTTTGCTCCATCGCGTTTAACAAAGTAACGGTAATACGCGCACCTGAACAGCCTAGCGGATGGCCTAACGCAATCGCGCCACCGTTGACGTTAATCATGTCTTGTTTTTCTAAGATGTTTAGGCCTTTCATCACTGATAGACCCTGCGCTGCAAAGGCTTCATTGAGTTCAATCAGCTCGATATCATCCATGCTCATACCAGCACGTTTGAGTGCTTTTTGGGTCGCTGGTACAGGGCCATAACCCATAATCGCGGCATCACAACCGGCAACCGCCATGCTACGGATACGCGCACGAGGTTTTAAGCCTAAATCTTGGGCACGTTGTGCTGACATCAATAGCATCGCTGATGCACCATCCGATAAGGCCGATGAGGTCGCTGCCGTGACGCTACCACCTTTTGGATCAAACACTGGACGCAATGCCGCAAAAGCCTCTAAGTTGGCATCCGGACGAATCACCTCATCCACGGTGCAAAGCTGTAAGTTGCCGTTTTCGTCATGACCTTCAATGCCGATGATTTCGTTTTTGAAACGACCTTGCT
>CALJUC010000214.1 GCA_937975585.1 uncultured Moraxella sp.
CAACTATCAGCACTTTTCACTAAAAGGCCTACGTTGATAATTATTGTCATCGCCAAGAAGTTATGATCATGGTTGTCCTTTGCTTTATCTAAAGATGTTGTTTACGAGATTAAGGATAAGATAAAAAACCCTGTATGTATCAGTTAACTATAACGCAGTTAGGCCAAAAATACAAGTTATAAAATACAAGCACGCCATACCAGTATTAACCGCGTACCGCCTTGATAAAGGCTGACATCTTGATTGTGTCTTTGTGACCTTTGGCAAACTCAATGCCGCCACTGACGTCCACACCATATAATGTCGCTTTACTATCCTTTAAGCTGGTAATGGCATTCGCGACATTGTCAGGGGTCAACCCCCCCGCCAGAATAATCGGTAACGGTGAGTTTTTAGGGATTTTTTCCCAATCAAAACAATCGCCTGTACCGCCAAATTTATCGGGATGATAGGCGTCAAGTAGCACGCTACACGCGCCAGCATCTTTTAGCTGTTGGATTTTTGCGATAAGGGTCGCCTGGGTGTCATCATCGGTGACGCGCAATGCTTTCATCCAACGTTTATTCACGCGTGTCGCTAGTTGTTGACACTGTTGCGCGGACTCATCGCCATGAAATTGAATCACATCAAATGGCATGACTTGGGCGAGCGCCACCAATTCTGACTCCGGCATATTGACCACCAAGGCAACAATCGTGACAAACGGTGGCACCGTCTTGGCAAGTTTGGCCGCTTGCTCGGCTGTTACCGCACGCGGGCTTTTGTCATATAGCACAAAGCCTAGCGCATCGACCCCTAGGTCAACGGCTACTTTTAGTTGCTCAGCATTGGTAAAACCACAAAATTTAATCGCAGTGATGGTAGAAGATTGAGTAGACATAATGACCCGACATCAACAAATAGCAAATAATGGGTTAGTATAACTGAATGTGTGGCACGTGCAGGTTGCTTTTTTAAGCCGTTAATGAATATTGCGTGCATAAAATACGCGCATAAAAAAAGGTACCCAAGGTACCTTTTTTCTCACTATAAAACCGCGTTATGGCGAAGTTTAGCCTTGCTCTGCCGCTTTGTCATCAGCTGCTTCGGTGTCATCGGTCTTTTTGCTGTGTTTACTATGGCAACCGCAGCCATGCGCACAATCGCCTGATTTGGCACCTGACTTACCTGCGGTATTAATACCTAACACGCTATAGGCTGGGCAACGACCACATAACCCTGTCACTAACGGCAACAAGCCTACCTTACCAAGCTTGCTTTCGCTTTTTTTACCCAATTTGAGTAGTGCTAAACCTGCACCAATTCGTGCTAAACGCTCAGTATTACCTATATTTTTTGCAAAAAGATTCATGTTATCACCTATTATGTTGATTATCTTACAGTTGGTTCAATGGAATTTTTAAATAACGTACCCCGTTGTCTTCTGGGGCTGGTAATTCACCCGCATTAATATTAACCTGTACCGATGGCAAAATTAAACGTGGCATTGGTAAGGTTTTGTCACGGTCTGTACGCATCTTCACGAACTCAGCTTTGGTCGTGCCTTGCTTGACGTGGATGTTGTTTTGTTTTTCGCTCATGACAGTCGCAGTTGGTGTATGGATACGGCCCTGTGGTGGATAATCATGGCATAGGTACAACAAGGCATCATCTGGCAATGCTAACAAACGCTGAATTGAGTCATACAGTTCTTCTGCACTACCATTCGGGAAGTCACAACGCGCGGTACCAACATCCGGGGCAAAAATCGTATCACCAACAAACACCGCTAATTTCTCACCATCGCTAAACTGGTAAGCCATATCTGCTGGGGTATGCCCTGGTACATGCATCGCGGTAATGGTGATATTATCCATCTGTAGCGTGCTGCCTTCATCAGTTAAGATATCAAACTGGCTAGCATCCGTCTTAAAGCTCATATCAAGATTGAAAATCTTTTTAAACGTTTCTTGTACTTTGTCGATGTGTTTACCAATCACCAATTCGCCACCAAGATTTTGTTTGATATACGGTGCGGCTGATAAATGGTCAGCATGCGCATGGGTTTCAATAATATACTTAACGGTCCATTTTTCTGATTTGATAAAGTCGATGACCTTGTCAACACTTGTCGTCAAGGTGCGACCAGACTTGTTATCAAAATCAAGTACGGGGTCAATGACGGCACAGTCACCATTCTTCGCCACCGCTACATGGGTATAGGTTTCTGTATCACGGTCTAAAAACGAGTGAATATCCATAGGTCATGTCCTTTTTAATTACGAATTAACTGTTTATTCATTACACTATTTTACCGCTAGTCGACTTATTTTAACCGGTTAAAACTTAAACAAAGATACAAAATAAGACCATACGCGCGGTTGATTTTTTTATTATATTATTTTTTGTTAT
>CALJUC010000215.1 GCA_937975585.1 uncultured Moraxella sp.
GTTTTTAAAGCCGGTCTTAGCTTGGCCGGTCAGTTTTTCGCCGCGTGCCAAAACAAAGATATCTTTTAACTTTGCGCTAAATTCTGGGTAGGCCTCTTTAAACCCATAGCCCGCGCCATGCTTGGCAATTAACATATCTAGCGCCGCGCCTGCGCACAAGGCAAGCCAAGCGGCTTTGCTATTGGTTTGCTGATTAGATAGCTTGTATAAATCGGTGATACGAGCGCTTAAAACACCGGTTTGGCTGGTTTTTTGAAGCCAGAACATCAGCTCTTGAATTTTCTCAAAGCCAATATTATTCACAATCGCATCGTATGGGGTGTTTAGTTTGGCAACAAGGTTATTATAGGCGCGCTCTTTGGATAGCTCATTGTCGCTCTTATTATCGGCCGCTTCGTGCCATACCGCGCCATCAAAGCGATACTGTACGCCATCACGGTACACGGTATCACCGGCTTTGTAGTTAATATCCTTAGGTTGATTTGCGCCAAGCAACTGCCAATCGATGGCATTGGTTGCCTTGTTAAAATGACGTAATTTTGCAACCACTTCGGTAATATCGGCGTTGCTTTTAACCTTGATAACAGTCTTAGTTTTGTCGCGCCAGTCCGGCACCTCTTCCTCTTCACCCAAAATTTGATTTTTTCGGCTAACAAAGTAGTTGCCGCTTAGGTAGTCATCCCAATAAACCCCGGCTTTTTGTAGGGTATCGATATCGCCTTTCTCAAAGTAGGCGTTAATGGTGGAAATTGATTGTTCATCATATTTTTTAAAGGCAATTACATCGACCGATACGTCAGCGCCGGTATCTTCAAAAACACTGTTAGGTAAGCGGTATGCCCCTAAAAACTGCGCGATACGACTGGTGCGTTGGCGTAATTCATGCTGCGCCTTGCTTTTACCGTGGATGGTTGCGGGCGTGGTGATAAATACCGCAAGACCGCCAGATTTTAGCTTTTCCAAGCTGCGCATGATGAAGTAGTAATCAAGGCTTTCTTTTTGGTAGGCCTTGTCTATCATCTTGTATGCGCCACGCGCGCCATTGTCACCAAATGGCACATTGGTAATAACCAAATCATACCCGGTGTGGTCATCACCATTCGGCAATTCCTTGGCAATGGCCTCAAAGGGTGAAACCTTGGTTTTACTGCGCTGCCCATCATTTAAGATTTGCGCAATGCCGCCAGACGTGGCATCAAGTTCAATGCTGTCCATTAGCGCGTTTTCGGGGCTTACGGCGGTAAAAATACCGGTGCCGGCTGATGGGTCAAGCACACGCCCGCCATTAAAGCCCAGGGCTTTGGCAATATCCCATGCGCCACTTGCTAACTCTTTGGGGTGTA
>CALJUC010000216.1 GCA_937975585.1 uncultured Moraxella sp.
GGCCTCCAGGTGGTGTTCAATCACCGCTTCGCAGCCCCAGCCGGGGTTGCAGCCAGTGAGGTCGGCCTTGCCATCGCCGTCGTTGTCAAAGATTTTGGCAATCGCCGGGTCTTTGAGCTGGTCAATGTGGGTGATCTTGTATTGGTCGGCGGTTTTCTTGTCGATCAAATACCCCTGGGCGGCATTGCCGGAGTAAATGCCTTTGCGAAACAGTTTGGCCTCGCCGCCGGCGTTTTTAAAGTAATCGGCGTGCAGGGGGTTCCAGTGGTCGGCCAAAAAGGTGGCATCGCCATTGCCAATGGCGACGTGGGCGGTGGGGTATTCCACTTCTTTGATGGGCTGCACCTCGTAGCCCAGTTGCTCCAGCGCTTTCATGACCAGCAGGGTTTGGAAGGTTTCTTCGGCAATCGAGCTTTTCAGGGGCAGCACCGAGATGCCCTTGCCGGGCAGGTCAGCAGCGTGTGCGCTCAAGCCGGCCAGGGCCAGGGCGGCGGCAACGAGGGTGGGGCGGAAAAGTTTGTTCATCAGAGTCTCCTGTTCAACGAAGTGGGTGAAATAAATGCTTATTAAATAAAGAGCTGTTACCGCTTTTAAATCAATGATTTTTTATTAAAAATATCATTTAAAAATATGCTTGGGGTAGTTTTATTTAAATTTCAGGTTATCATTTGAATGATATGGTGCACCAGGAGATATTTTTTTGGTTATATATAATTGTTATAAAAAAACTTTTTTATTTTTAGCCTATTAAATAGAAAATACCCATATGATACACTGAATGGTAAATGGTCCAAAAAATACCATGAATAAGCCTGCTAAAATCATAGTAAGGCTTGCGATGACGCCTTCACTTTCGTTACGCTGGCTAGCCCTTGCCGTGCCAAAACCATGGGAGGCATTACCAAAAGCTACGCCATTTGCCAAGTGAAATCGAATGTGTGACCAGCCTAGAATTATATCACCAATGACTAGTCCAACAATACCTGTAATTAAAGTGAAAAGCGATACCAAACTGGCAGAACCATGAATTTTTTGCGCTAAATCAAGCGCAAAGGGTGTGGAAATGGAACGCGCCATTAGACTGTAAGTAATGATATTATCAAAATGAAAGATTTTTGCACACGCTAATATAGTCACGATACCAACGACCATACCTACGATAATTGAGGCAGACATGACAGCGGCATACCGATAAATCAGTCTCCGATACTGATAAATCGGAATAGCAAATGCCACTGTCGCTGGACTTAACAATGCAACGATCCAAGCAGTATCCTCCCAGTAAGTCTGATAGGAAATCCCTAAGAGTACCATCAATATAATTGTTGTAGCTGCGACTGTAATAGCGGGGTTTAACCAAAACTTACCATAGTACTGGTGTATCCGCTTGGCAAGAGCATACGCTAAGATAGTCCAAATCAAACAGCCAAGCGATATTATATTTATGTTCATATTCATGCTGGTTTTTACTCGAATTTTTTGACCAAGTATTGACTATCCGCGCGTGGATGATATTTACGGTAGATATGTCGCTGTAATCGATTACCTACCACAAAAGTTAATGCAGAGCTTAACATGACCATTGCAGTCCCAAACACGATTGTCAAAATAAGCTGCAAACCTTGATTTATAAATAAATCTTTATACTGAATAATTGACATCATTAATGGAATAAACAGTAGTACCAATTCACTCAAAATTAGCTTTGCCGCGACATTGACCCATTCTAGCTGAATCACTTTGATTGATAGCAAACCTAACATTAGAAATAGTCCTAAGACGCCTGAGGAAATAGGCAAATG